>JAEEGN010000262.1 GCA_016280345.1 Selenomonadaceae bacterium
CGACATCCTCGACGCCCTGGTGCGGCCGGGCCGCGATCCCCGCGAGGACCTGCCGGCGCCGCTGACGCGCCAGGCCGTCGTCCACCTCTCCGACATCAAGACCGGTACCGTCATGCGGGGTACGGTGCGAAACATCACCGACTTCGGCGTCTTCGTCGATATCGGCCTCAAGACCGCCGGCCTTATCCACGTCTCCGAGCTCAGCGACCGCCGCGTCCGTCACCCGCTGGACGTCCTCTCCGTCGGTGACATCGTAAACGTCATGGTCATCCGCGTCGACGAGCAGCGCGGCCGCATCGGCCTGTCGCTGAAGCAGGTACCGAAAGAACAGCGCATCGCCTGACGGGAAAGACAGAAACAGGAGGTTCTCATGGCATACATGATTCGCCCCATACAGGCGGCGGATAACCCGGCCGTCGAAGCCATCATCCGGGGCTGCCTGACCGAGTTCGGCGCCAACCACGAGGGCACCGCCTGGATGGACCCGGACCTCGGCCGCTTCTCCGAAATCTACGTCGGCGACGGCTGCCGCTATTGGGTGGCAACGGACGAGACCGGCACGGTCATCGGCGGCGCCGGCATTGGCCCGCTGCCGGGCGAGCCGGGCGTCTGCGAACTCCAGAAGATGTATTGCCTGCCCCGGGCCCGGGGAACAGGCGCGGCCCACCGTCTCATGGAAACGGCCCTGGCCTATGCGGGCGCGTACTACCGCCGCTGCTATCTGGAAACCCTGGGAAACATGACCGCCGCCCACCGCTTCTACGAAAAATACGGCTTCATCCGCCTCGAAAAGCCCCTTGGCGCCACCGGCCATTACGCCTGCGACGTCCTCTACAGCAAGGATCTTCCCCCCGGAACGCCGGGATAATATTTTCTCTCATCGCCCGCTTGACAAGGCGATTCTTCTGTGCTACATTTTTAGACAAGTTCCATATCCAAACCGTTGACGCGGAGATAACGGCAATGATGCCTCCACAGAGAGCCGGCGCGGCTGAGAGTCCGGTGAGAAACACGTTGTCAAATGGACCGCTGAGGGCGCAGTCAAACGGGAGTTTTCCCGGAGTACTCTGCGACGTGGGGGCATACGTCAGTTGCCGGGGATATGATGGTATCCCGCCAAGCGCACGGCCTGGCCGTGAATCAGGGTGGCACCGCGGATAGCGTGAGTTATTCGTCCTTGACAGATCGCTTTTCTGTCAGGGGCGTTTTTATTTTCCCGAGAGCTCCCGGCGAAAAGCGCCGCGCCGCGTCCGTCTTTCCCGCCGCGGCAGGAAAGCGGGGCGCGCGGCAGGCCGCGTTTTTTGGGTATTTTGCCCGCCAGACATTTGAAGGAGGAAAAACATCATGACCATGGATTTCAGCACGTATCTCAAGGAATACCCCGACCGCGAAGGCCGCTTCGGCAAGTACGGCGGCGCCTATCTGCCGGAGCAGCTGGTGCCGGCCATGAAGGAAATCGACGAGGCCTATATGACCATCTGTCATTCCTCGCAGTTCATCAGCGAGCTGCGCCGCATCCGCCGCGAGTTCCAGGGGCGGCCGACGCCGGTCTATCACTGCGAGCGTCTGTCCCGCAAGATCGGCAACTGCCAGATTTATCTGAAACGCGAGGACCTGAACCACACCGGCGCCCATAAGCTCAACCACTGCATGGGCGAGGGCCTGCTGGCGAAGTTCATGGGCAAGAAGCGCATCATCGCCGAGACCGGCGCCGGCCAGCACGGCGTGGCCCTGGCGACGGCGGCGGCCTTCTTCGGCCTGGAATGCGCCATCTACATGGGCGAGGTCGACATCAAGAAGCAGGCGCCGAACGTGGCCCGCATGAAGGTCCTGGGCGCCGAGGTCGTCCCCGTCTCCACCGGCCTCAAGACGCTGAAGGAAGCCGTGGACGCGGCTTTCCAGGACTACCTCGAGAACTACAAGGACACGATCTACTGCATCGGCTCCGCCGTCGGACCGCACCCCTTCCCGATGATGGTGCGCGACTTCCAGATGGTGGTGGGCGCCGAAGCCCGGGAGCAGTTCCAGGATATGATGGGCTTCCTGCCCGACGTGGTGACCGCCTGCGTCGGCGGCGGCTCGAACTCCATCGGCATGTTCCTGCCCTTCGTCAACGACCCGGTGGAGATCGTCGGCGTCGAGCCGCTGGGCCGCGGCAAGACCATGGGTGACCACGCCGCCTCCATGACCTACGGCTCCGAGGGCGTCATGCACGGCTTCAACAGCATCATGCTGAAGGACGGGCAGGGCGAGCCGGCCCCGGTGTACTCCATCGCCAGCGGCCTCGACTATCCCTCTGTCGGCCCCGAGCACGCCTTCCTGCGCGAGTGCGGCCGCGTGAAATACGACGTCGCCAGCGACGAGGCGGCCGTGGACGCCTTCTTCAAGCTGTCGCGCTACGAGGGCATCATCCCCGCCCTCGAAAGCTCCCACGCCCTGGCTTACGCCATGCGCCGCGCCAGGGAAATGGGCACCGGCTCCATCCTCGTGAACCTCAGCGGCCGCGGCGACAAGGACCTGGACTACGTCATCGAAAAGTACGGCTTCGGCGAAAAGTACAAGGATTTCTGAGAAGACAAGCGATACCGATGTAAACCGCCGGCACTGCTCTTTTCGGGCAGCGCCGGCATTTTTCGCTGACATACCCCGATGTATTGAAGCGGCGTACATAATCCGTTATAATAGAATCAAAGATTTCCCCCGGGGATTGCAAGTTGTGGCAGGAGGATTGTGATGCCGGAGATTACGCGGTTTTATGGGATCATCATCAAGATGTACTTCCGGCCGAAGGAGCATGAGCCAAGCCATATCCATGCTCTTTACGGAGAATATATGGGAGAATTCGATATCCAGACCCGGGAAATGCTGGCAGGCGATTTGCCCGGAAAAGCGCAGGAATTGGTCAGAGAATGGCTGAGCCGGTATCGGGACCGCTTGCAGCAGATGTGGGATTCACAAAAAATTGACAAACTTCCGCCTTTGGAATGAGGTGAAACCATGCTGGTCCGGATTAAACGACTGGAGGTGCAGCCGGATTATTGCCTGCGGGTGATATTCGACGACGGCAAGACGGTTCTTTACGATGTGAAAGACGATATCGAATCCCTGCCCGGCTATGACGCGCTGCGGACGGTACGGGGCCTGTTCCGGCAAGTACGGTTGGACGCCAGCCGCACCTGCGTGTATTGGAATGAGGAAATCGACCTCGCCAGCGATATGATTTACGAATACGGAAAAGAAGTCATGCCGGAATAACGCGGCGGCTTCGGCGAAAAGTACAAGGATTTCTGAGAAGACAAGCGACAGGCCAACGGATAACAAAAAGCGGACACCGCCTTTTTCGGGCGGTGTCCGCTTTTTTGCATGCAATTTCAGCGTTCCGTTTTCACTGGCCCTTGCCGCCGGTGGGACTGTTCACGCTGGGCGGGGTGGGGCGTGTAGGGGCGGTGGGACGGTTGGGTCGGGCGACGGTGTCGCCGCTGTCGCCGCCGAGGTCCGACGGGACGGGCACGCCCTGACTCGGATAGGAATCTCTGCCGACGGTATCATGGGGGAGCAGGGGACGGTCGCTGCGCTCCGGGCTCTCGCCGCCGGGCTCCGCTTCGCCGCGGGAGGCGCCCCCGGTCTGACCGCCGGAGCGATCCTCGCGTGCGCCCTCGTCCTCGGAAGAGCGGCGGCGACCGTCGCCGTTCAGCGGCGGCACCCGCGGCGAAACCCGCCCGGTGCGGCCGCCATCCTCGCGCTCCAGTCCGCCGGGGCGGCTGGGGCTGGGCGGCAGATAGCCGGGATAGGTGGAGGGACGGACCCGGCCGGTCTCGGTCTTGTCCGGAGAGCGACCGACGCTGGTATCGTCCTCGGGAACGTCGGTAGCGTCGTCGGGAATGGAGTTCTCATACTCCAGCGCGTCCCGCCGCAGCTCGGAAATGGCCTCGGAACTCAGGGAAATGCCCAGCACGGAGGCCAGCCGGGTGCGGGTCTCGGTGAGGTCGGGAATCCAGTAGCTGATGCCTTCGATGTAGAGGGGCCGGCCCGCCAGCATATCGGATTGAATGCCGTTGGCCTGCGCCTCCTTCAGGGAGCCAGCCAGCTCCAGCAGCTGACGCAGGGAGAGATCGGTTTCCACGGCGTTGCGGCACTCGTTGAGCACCCGGGGCAGCTGGGGAATGATGGCCGGCGAGGTGACCTTTTCCGCCACCGCCCGCATGAACTTCTGCTGCCGGGCGATGCGGCCGATGTCGCCGTCCTCGTCCCGGTAACGCACATAGCTCATGGCGGTGACGCCGTCCAGATGCTGCATGCCGGGATAGAGGTCGATGACCAGGCCGCCGGGCAGGGAATCGTCCCACTCGTCCACGTACTCCATGCGCTTCTCCACGTCGAGATCGACGCCGCCGATGGCGTCGATGATGCGGGGGAAGGAACGGGTGTTGATGAGGACGTAATGGTCCACCGGGGTATCGAGAAGTTCCTCCACGATGTCCCGGGTGAGCTTCCAGCCGCCGATGGAATACGCGGAATTGATCTTCTCGTAGCTGCCGCTGCGGTAACGCACTCTCGTATCGCGCGGGATGGAGAGCAGCGACGCCTGCTTCTTCTGCGGATCGATGAAGGCCAGCATCAGCGTGTCAGAACGGCCCACGTCGTCGTCGCGCTCGTCCA
>JAEEGN010000263.1 GCA_016280345.1 Selenomonadaceae bacterium
AGAAACTTTCTGTGAGAATACCTGCCTGTTTCGCAAAAAGTCGTTTGAAAAAAATGCAGATTGGCAAAAAACTCCCTTGAAAAAAATGCAAATTAGCGGAAAACTCCCTTGAAAAAAATGCGATATTGGATATAATGAAGAAAAAGCCTATTGGACGGAGGGATTCCCTTGCTGCAACGCAAAATACAGGAAACGCTGCTCCGGTGGAAACAATCACCGGATCGCCTTCCCTTGATTGTAAAGGGCTGCCGCCAATGCGGCAAGACCTTTTCCGTCCTGTCGTTTGCCCGGCAGAATTATTCCCACGTCGTCTATCTGGATTTTTTCCGGAACGCCGCCTATGCCTCGATTTTTTCCGGCTCTCTGGAAGTAGATCAGATTATCCTGATGATGTCCGCCCTGCTGGGGCCGGAGGCCGTTTTCGAGCCCGGAGAGACGGTCATCGTCCTCGACGAAATCCAGGAATGCCCGGAAGCGCGCACGGCGCTCAAATACTTCCAGCTTGACGGTCGTTTCGACGTGATAGGCACCGGCTCGCTGCTCGGCGTGCGCGGGTATGGGACGGAACCCCGCTCCGTTCCCGTGGGTTATGAAACCGTAATCGATATGTATCCCCTGGATTTTGACGAATTTCTTTGGGCCAACGGGATCACCGCGTCGATGACCGGGCTGCTGCGCCGATGCCTGAACGAAGAAACGCCCGTGCCGGAGGCGCTGCATGCCCGCTTGCGCCAGCTCCTGCTGCAATACGTAGTCGTAGGCGGAATGCCGGCGGCCGTGCAGCTCTTCGTCGATACCAGGCAGACCGCCCCCGTCCTTCGCCTTCAGCGCGATATCGTGCGCTCCTATGAAGACGACATGATCAAATATGCCGAAAAAGGGGACAAGGGACGGATTGCCGAATGTTTCCGCTCCATCCCGCGACAACTCAGCCGGGAGAACAAGAAATTCCAATACGCCACCGTCAGGAAAGGAGCGACCGCCAGACAATACGGCGGGAGTCTCCAATGGATTGAGGACGCGGGCATCATTTCCCGTTGCTACAACCTGCAACTGCCGGAACTGCCGTTGGACGGAAACGCCATTGAGAACGTTTTCAAGGTTTACATGAAGGATACCGGCCTGTTCATCAGCATGTTGGAGGATGGCACGCAATTCGATGTGCTCCGGGGGAATCTCTGCGGCTATAAAGGCGCCATCTTTGAAAACCTGATCGCGGACATATTTGCCAAGATGGGGCGCTGCCTCTGTTACTATCACAAGGATTCCGGGCTGGAAATCGACTTCGTGATTCGCTGGCGGGGAAAATGCACGCTGGTGGAGGTCAAATCCGGCACCGGGAACGTCAAAAGCGCCAAAACAATCCTGCGCCACCCGGAGAAATACCATATCGACCAGTGCATCAAGCTGGGAGACTACAACGTGGGGCGGCAGGGCCAGTTGCTGACGCTGCCGTTGTACATGGCTTTCCTGCTGGACGAAAGCTGATGACGTAATGAAGCCGGTCGTATTAAAAGGCCCTTCCGCCGGAACGCGGGAGGGCCTTGCTTCTTGTTTCCGTATCAATAGATATCGACTTCGAGATCGTCCATGGCCTCCCGCATGGCATTGCGCACCGCCCTCTGGTACAGCTTGGGCCGGCCGGACTGGTCGCCCACTTCGCCGGTCATCACCAGGTCGTTGCGGTACACGTAATCGCCGCTTTGCGTATCCACGAACCGAAGGCGCAGCCAGATGTTCTGCTTCTTCGTCGCGCTCTGGTACACTACCCAGTTGTGGCGCTCCACCTGATAATTGCCTTTCGTGAAGGACGCCACGAAAACGTAATCGTAGTCGCACTCCCGCCCGGCCCGGACGTAGTCACCGCGGCGCATATCGGCCAATCCCCGGGGCTTGTTCCGATGGACGCTCAGACCGTCCACGTCGGCCCGGTCCGATTTCTCCGTCCACTCGCGGTTTTTCGTCTGATGATTCCCGTACATGCCTCCCAGACCAAAGCCGCCGTAGCCGGTACGACCGAAATCTTCCGGGTTGTAGCCCCGGTCCCAGGCGCCGATGCCGCCGCCGCCCAGCACGCCAAAGCCACCGGTATCCGTCTTGGTTGTAACTTCCTCGCCCGTATGGACGATGGGCCGGTTGTTGTCGTCAAAGGAATCCTCCGCGTATTGCAGGAGCCTCGTCTTCACGTCAATACCCTTCATCACCGCGAAGCTCTCCCGCGGGAATTTCTGTCGGATGGCCTGGTATATCTCGTTCTTCACCCGGTCCTCGACGATGATGCTCTCATCGCCGTCGATGATGATCGCGATGCGTACGCGCCCCTGGGGGCCCAGCGGCGTCCCGTTGCCGTAGATGATGCGGTGCGCCCGCTCGTAGAGCGGAGAATGCTGATAATCCCGGCTCTTCTTGAGTTCCCGGTTCGCCGCGGTGACGCCCGCCGCTTCCGCCTGCCCCGGCGCCGTTGCCAGCGCCGCCAGCGCCAGCAGGAAGCAAATCCAGAGGCCGATTGTCAATCCTTTTTTCATAGCCCTGTCCCGTCCTTCCCGAAAGAAATTCCCGAAAACCGATTCTCAAACTTCAATACCTGTATCATACCACATTTTTCCCCGGAAAAAAAGAGCGCCGCCCGAAAGCGGCGCCAGAAAACGAAACACGAACACGGCCGCTGCCGGGGTCTTTCCCTCACAGCGGCTTTTTTCCGGCGTGCCGGCTTTGCGGGGGCAGGCGGGGGGATTCTTTACAAAGATACCGATCGCTTTCGATGAACAATCGACGGCTACGGCGCCTTAGATTTTGGACTTCCCCGGCGATTTTTCCCCTGCAGAAAACCGCCCCTTAGACCTTCTCTTCCCCTCGCCCTCTATTCCCGTCCCTCAGCCACCGCTTCAGCAGGAACGTCAGCGCGTAGGGAAAGGTGAATAAACGGCCGTTCCAGCCGATAGTTGGTTTTGCCAAAATGCCCGATGGCCTCTGTCTTGCCAATCTGCCGCGCCCCCCTGACGATCAGGGGCAGCCGCTCCGCTGTGGCTTTCCATTTCTGTAATATCCTGTCAATTTTCCGCTCCAGGCGTAGTTCCATTCCCTTCCCTCCCCATTCGGGAACAGTATATCACATTTTTCTGGTAAATTTAAACCGAGAAATCACATTTTTCAGTCAAAAAATCTGTCAAAAATCACATTTTTCAGCCAAAAAGAGCGCCGCCCGAAAGCGGCGCCAGAAAACGAAACCCGAACACGGCCGCTGCCGGGGTCTTTCCCTCACAGCGGCTTTTTTTCCGGGGTGCCGGCTTTGCGGGGGTAGGCGGCGGGGGTGGGGGATTCCTTTCGGATGTGGAGGATGGCCCTCTTGTCCGTGAGGCCCGGCAGATGGATGGGGCGGATTTCGTCGAGACGGCCGCCGAGGGTGGCGAGGGCGTGCCCGGCGGCGTCGGCTTCTTCCTGATATTTCGCCCCCTTGAGGGCGAGAAAGCTGCCGCCCGGCTTCACGAAGGGCAGCGCGTATTCGGCCAGCACCGGGAGATTCGCCACCGCCCGGGAGACAACGACGTCGAAGCGTTCCCGGTATTCTTTCTGCCGGGCCGCTTCCTCCGCCCGGGCGTGGACGCAGGCGACGCCTTCCAGCCCCAGCGCCGCCACCGTTTCCTCCAGAAAGCGCACCCGCTTGGCCAGGGAGTCGATGAGCGTCAGCCGCAGCGCCGGCCGGAAAATCTTCAGCGGCAGGCCGGGAAAGCCGGCCCCGGTCCCGACGTCGGCGACGGCCGTGACGCCCCGGAACCAGACTTCATCGTAGGCGGTCAGAGAGTCGATCATGTGCTTGACGGCCACCTCCCGCGGCGCGGTGATGGCGGTGAGGTTCATCTTCCCGTTCCATTCCAGCAGCAGATCGTTATAGCGACAGAATTGCTCCCGCTGCCGCTCCGAAAGGACAATGCCGTATTCCTTCGCCGCCGCCGCCATTTCCTCGCGGAAGGTCATGGTGTTTCCTCCTTTGCCGGGCGTCCGGCCCGCCGCTGCCGCTCCAGATAGACCATGAGCACCGATACGTCCGCCGGGGAAACGCCGGAGATGCGGCCCGCCTGGCCCAGCGACCGGGGCCGGACAGTGGCGAGCTTTTCCCGCGCTTCGTCCCGCAGGCTCGGCACCGCCTGATAATCGATGTCCTCCGGGATAAGGCGGTTTTCCAGCTTTTCCTGACGGTCCACCTGCTCCTGCTGTTTCCTGATATAGCCGTCGTAGGTGACGGTGATATCCACCTGGCGGGCCGCCTCGGCGGAGATTTCCGGCAGGCCGAAAAGCGGCTGCAGGTCCCTGTAAGCGACGTCCGGCCGCCGCAGGAAATCGAAGAGACGGGTGACGACGTGGACCGGGCTCAGGCCCGCGGCGGCGAGCTTCTCATTCGTTTCCCGGCTGGGGGAGATGACGGTTTCTTCAAGGGCCGTCAGCGCGCTTTCGATTTGCGCTTTCTTCTGCTGGTAGCGCCGCCAGCGTTCCTCCGTCACCAGACCGACGCGCCGGCCGTAGTCCGTGAGCCGCAGGTCGGCGTTGTCCTGCCGCAGGAGAAGCCGGTACTCCGCCCGGGAGGTCATCATGCGGTAGGGCTCGTTGGTGCCTTTGGTCACGAGATCGTCGATGAGGACGCCGATATAGCCGTCGGAGCGTTTCAGCACCAGCGGCTCGCCGCCTTTCACCAGCATGGCGGCGTTGATGCCCGCCATGAGCCCCTGGGCGGCGGCTTCCTCGTAGCCGGAGGTGCCGTTGGACTGGCCGGCGGAAAAGAAGCCCCCGATGGCCTTGAATTCCAGCGTCGGATTGAGCTGCCGGGGGTCGATGCAGTCGTACTCGATGGCGTAGCCCGCCCGCATGACGCGGCAGTGTTCGAGGCCCGGAATGGTGTGGAGAAAGGCGATCTGCACGTCGGCGGGCAGGCTGGTGGACATGCCCTGTACGTAGACCTCCCGGGTATGCAGGCCCTCGGGTTCGAGGAAGAGCTGATGGCGGTCCTTATCGGGAAAGCGCAGCAGTTTCGACTCGATGGAAGGGCAGTAGCGGGGGCCGATGCCCTTGATGACGCCGTTGGCCATGGGGGCGCGGTCGATGTTGTCCATGATGATTTTATGGGTTTTCTCGTTGGTGTAGCTGAGCCAGCAGACGACGCGATTGCGCCGCGTCACTTCGTCGGTCAGGAAGGAAAAACTCGGGGCGTCGTCCTCTCCGGGCTGTTCAATCAGCTTGTCGTAGTCCAGGGATCGGCCGTCCACCCGGGCGGGGGTGCCGGTCTTGAACCGCATGAGCCGGACGCCGGCCCGCCGCAGGGAATCGGAGAGCTTCATGGCCGCCCGCTGGCCGTTGGGTCCGCTGTCATAGACGGTTTCGCCGACGATGACGCGCCCCCGCAGATAGGTCCCGGTGGCGAGGATAACGGCCTTCGCGCCGTAGAATTCGCCCGTTTCCGCCACGACGCCGGCAACGCGGCCGTCCTCGATGACGATGTCGTCGATCAGGAGCTGCTTGACGTCGAGATTATCCTGATTTTCGCAGGTCTCCTTCATCGTGAACTGGTAGCGCTTCTTGTCGGCCTGGGCGCGCAGCGCCTGCACTGCCGGTCCTTTGCCGGTATTGAGGAGACGGAACTGGATGCAGGTCCGGTCGGCGTTCAGCCCCATCTCGCCGCCCAGGGCGTCCACCTCCCGCACCAGATGGCCCTTGGCCGGGCCGCCCACCGACGGGTTGCAGGGCATCAGGGCGATGTTGTCCATGGAGAGCGTCGCCAGCAGCGTCCGGCAGCCGAGACGGGCCGCCGCCAGTCCCGCCTCGGCCCCGGCGTGCCCAGCCCCGATCACGATAACATCATAGTCCCCGGCATTGAACATGGCTGTTTCTCTCCTCACGTACAAACGGTTCCGTCATTTTCCCAAACAGAAGCGGCGGAATATCTCGTCGATGATATCCTCGCCCACGGTTTCTCCCACGATTTCGCCCAGTTTCTCCCAGGCGGCCCGGAGGTCGATGACGATGAAATCCTCCGCCAGGCCGCTCTCTATGGCCTCCCGGGCCGCCGCCAGCGACGCCAGCGCCTGCCGCAGCAAGTCCGCCTCCCGAACGTCCGCCAGGAACAGACTCTCGTCGCCGGGGCGCTCGCCGCCGTACACTTTGGCGACAATCCGCTGCGACAACGCTTCCATTCCTTCCCCGGTTTTCGTGGAAAGGCGCAGGGCGTCGCTGTCCGGCATTCGGCGCCGGATCTCCTCCTCCGCGAAGGCCGCCGGCAAATCGCTTTTCGTGAACAGCAGGATATGGTCTTTTTCCCGGGCAATCTCCCATATCGCCTCGTCCTCCGGAGAGAGCGGCCGGGAGCCGTCGAACAGGGCCAGCACCAGCGCCGCCTGTGCCGCCGCCTGCCGCGCCCGTTCCACGCCGATGCGTTCCACCACGTCGTCGGTATCGCGGATGCCGGCGGTATCGACGACGCGCAGCGGGATACCGCCGATGCTGGCGATTTCCTCGATGCTGTCCCGGGTCGTGCCGGGAATGTCGGTGACAATGGCCCGCTCCTCCCGCAGCAGGGCGTTCAGCAGGCTCGATTTCCCCACGTTGGGCCGGCCGATGATGGCCGCCAGCAGCCCTTCCCGCAGCACGCGCCCGGCGTCGGCGGTCCGGAGCAGGCGCTCCATCTCCGCCGCCAGCTGACAGAGACGACGCTCCGCCTCCTTCAGGGCCACGTTCCCGATATCGTCCTCGGGAAAGTCGATGACCGCTTCCAGATGGGCAATCAGCGCCAGAAGCGCCTGCCGCCAGTCCCGGATGCGCCCGGAAAAACGCCCGGCCAGCCGTCCGGAAGCCGCCCGCAGCGCCGCCCCCGTCCTGGCGCTGACGACTTCCATCACCGCTCCGGCTTCAGCGAGATCGAGGCGGCCGTTGAGGAAGGCCCGCTTCGTGAATTCCCCCGGCTGGGCGAGGCGCGCCCCGGCCGCCAGCGTCAGCGACAGCGCCTTTTGCAGGACGAGGCCGCCGCCGTGGCACTGGAGCTCGACGACGTCCTCCATCGTATAGGAATGGGGGGAACGCATGACAAGGGCGATGGCTTCGTCGATGGTCTCGCCGTCGGGGGCGACGATATGACCGTAAGCCGCCTCGTAGGTCTTCATATCAGAAAGCGTTCCTTTTCTTTTCGGACGGAAGACCGCCGCCGCCACTGACAGCGCCGTTTCGCCGGAAAGCCGCACGATGCCGATGCCGCCGACGCCCGGCGGCGTCGCGATGGCGCTGATGGTCTCCTCCTGCCGCATCTCTCCGCCCCCCTTTTTTTGAACCGAAACGGAACAACGCTTACGAAAAAAGGGCCGTCCCATCTTCTGAGACAGCCCTTCCATACTTCTCTCCTACGGAAACGCCTGCCGCGTTCCCGGAAAACCTATGCTCTCTCCGGACGGCCGCCCGCTTCCCGGCGCGAATCCCCCCGGCGATACTCGATGACGACCTTGCGATAGGGCTCTTCGCCGGCGCTGTAAGTCGTGATGACGGGATTGTTCTGCAGGGCCATGTGGATCACCTTGCGTTCGTGGCGATTCATGGGTTCCAGCATGATTCTCCGGCCGGAGCGCTTCACCTTTTCCGCCAGGCGATGGGCCAGATGCTGTAGCGTCTCTTCCCGGCGCTCCCGGTAATGTTCCACGTCGAGGATGATGTGCGTGCGGTTTTCTTCAATGCCGCGGTTGGCGGCCAGATTTACCAGATACTGCAGGGCGTCCAGCGTCTGCCCGTGCTTGCCGATCAGGATGCCCAGATGCTCGCCCACCAGGTTCAGGACGATATGCTCCTCGGTCTCCTTCTTCTCCAGCTGGACGTCGAGCTGCATCTGGCGGAAAATGTTTTGCAGGAAATCCACTGCCTTATCCAGCGGCGAAAGCTCCAGCACCGTCACGCGGATGCGGGCCTCCCGGCCGCCGATGAAACCCAGGAAGCCCTTGGAGGGCTCCTCCAGAATCTCGAACTTGACGCGGTCCTCGGGAACGCCGAGTTCCTGAAGCGCCGCCTGACGGGCTTCGTCAATCGTCTTGCCCGTCTTTTCCACACTTAACGCCATATCGGCGCCTCCTTACCTGTTTTTCCGGTTCTTGTTCTTCTTGTTCTCCCGGTCCGCCGGCTCCTTCGCCGCGCTGTCGTTCTTTTTCGCCGGCTTGCTCTCATTCCGGAACATATACCACTGCTGTACAATCTGTACCACATTCATCGTCACCCAGTAGATGACGAGACCGGCGGCGAAGTTCATGCTCATCCAGCCGATGACGAGCGGCATGACCATCATCATCATCTTCGCCTGGGAGTTGTCCATATCCGTTGTCTGCTTGGAAACGAGATACGTCGACAGCGCCGACAGCACCGGCAGGATATAGTAGGGATCCTTATCGGAAAGCGACGGCAGCCAGAGGAACGACGGATTGCCCTCGTAGGCGGCGTCCCGGAGGGCGTAGAAAATCGCCATCAGGAACGGCATCTGTACCAGAAGCGGCAGGCAGCCCGCCAGGGGATTTACCCCCGCCTCCTGATAGAGCCGCTGCATTTCCTGCTGCATGAGCTGCGGGTTTGTCTTATACTGCTCCTGCAGCTTTTTCATTTTCGGCTGCAGTTCCTGCATGGCCTTCATGGACTTGATCTGCTTCACCGTCAAGGGATAGAGCAGCATCTTGATGACGATGGTCATCAGGATGATCGCCAGACCGTAACTGGGACAGCCGGCCGCGACCGTCAAATGATAGAAGAACTCCATGATGCGCTGCAAGAGATGAACCAAGGGCTCAAACAGCGTCCACAAAAAATCCAAAAGATCACATCCTAAACCTGATTCCAGTCAAAGGTCTTTCTCTGGAATCCCCAACAACGCGTTTCCGTTCCCAAAAAGAGCCCGATCTCAGGGAACGGGATCATAGCCGCCCGGATGAAAGGGATGACAGCGGAGAATCCGCTTCGCCGCCAGCCAGCCGCCTTTCACGGCCCCGTACTTTTCCACCGCCAGCATCGCGTACTCCGAACACGTCGGGATATAGCGGCAACACGGCAATTTGAGCGGTGACAGGAAAACCCGGTAGAACTCGATCAGAAAAAGCAGGATTTTTTTTGCCACGGCTGACCGCCTCAATCCTCGAAGATGCCCATTTTCTTTCCCAGAGCCCGAAACGCTTTGGCCATCACCGGCTGTTTCACGCCCAGCGCGCCCCGACGGGCTACGAGAAGCAGGAAAAGCCCCTCCCTGACCCGCGGCAGCTCCTGGCGGAAACTCTCCCGCATGAGGCGCTTCAATCGGTTGCGCGTCACCGCGTTGCCGAGTTTCCGGCCAGCGGCAAAGCCGACTCTGGTATCCAGCCCAATCGCTGGAAATACATACAAGACTAAATAGCGGTTTACCTCCGAACGGCCTTTCCGGTAAACCTCCTGGAACAGCGACGGCTTTTTCAGCACCCGCCGCTTTGGCAGCCTCAGCATCTAAGAAAGAACCTCATTTTTTTCGGAATTTCCGGGCGCTTCCTGGTTTTCCCCATGGAAAAAATAGGTCACCTAAGTGACCTATCCTCAAGCCGACAGTCTCTTTCTGCCCTTCTGGCGACGGCGCTTCAGAACCAGACGGCCGCCTTTCGTCTTCATTCTCTCGCGGAAGCCGTGCGTGACTTTGCGCCAGTGCTTATTCGGCTGATATGTCCTCTTCAACTGCTACACCTCCTCATCCCATACGATAAAGCGGCAGGAAATATCCGGCCGCTCTCAAAGGCTCGTAAACAGAATTATAGCCTACCACCCGGAAGGTGTCAAGGTTTTCCCGGCCGCCCGGAAAATTATTTTCCGTCATAATCTGATCCGTCTTCCCTTCTCCAAAATCTTTTATCAAAAAACGGTTGATAACTTTTTCCGAGTTTGATAAACTGTCTTGTGTCTGAAAATGAACTGTAAAATAATAGAACTTACGGTCTTTTATTAATGATTTATTCACAATTGTTGATAACGGTGTGGATAAAAGGCGTCGTATTTTCTATTGAAAGGATTTTGCACTATGGAACAGACAGGATTAGAGGATATCTGGCGTCAGGTCCTCGACAGGCTCCGTGAAAATATCGCCGAGAACGCCTGCCAGCGGTGGCTCGTCCCCATCCAGCCACAATCGCTGACCGATACGGTTCTGACGCTGGGAACGCCGAATAAATTCACCAAGGATTATATAGAAGGGCGTTATATCCCTTTCATTCAGGACGCCAGCGAGAAGACCACCGGCCGGAAGCTGGAAATCAAGCTCGTCAGCCTGGAACTGGAAGGAAAGGGAATCACCTATGACGACTTTTCTCCTTCCCCGGAAACGCCGGTGAAGAAAGACAGGGAAATATCCCTTTTCGCCTCCTCTTCCGGCGATTCGCACGAAAAGGGAAGCGCTTCGGAGACGTCGCTTTCCCCCATCGCGCCGGGAGACGCGTCTTCCCTGAATCCCCGCTATACCTTTGACAATTTCGTCACCGGCACTTCCAACAATTTCGCTCACGCGGCGGCCTACGCTGTCTCCATGTCGCCGGGCACCGTCTATAATCCGCTGTTCATGTACGGCGGCGTCGGCCTCGGCAAGACGCATCTGATGCACGCCATCGGCAACCAGATACTGAAGAACAACCCGGAAATGCGGGTCCTTTATATCTCCAGCGAGAAGTTCACCAACGAGTTCATCAATTCCATCGTCAACGGCAATCCGGAGGCCTTTCGTCAGAAGTACCGGACCATCGACGTGCTGCTGGTGGATGATATCCAGTTCCTTTACAAGAAGGAGCAGACGCAGGAGGAATTCTTCCATACCTTCAACGCGCTGTTCGACGCGAAAAAGGCCATCATCCTCTCCAGCGACCGCCATCCCCGCGCCATCCAGACGTTGGAAGACCGCCTGCGTTCCCGCTTCGAGTGGGGCCTCATCACCGACATTCAGGCGCCGGATCTCGAGACCCGTATCGCCATCCTGAAGAAGAAAGCGATCATCGATAACCTCGACGTCCCGAACGAGGTACTCTATTATATTGCCAGCCGCATCGACAACAACATCCGGGAGTTGGAAGGCGCTTTGACGCGGGTCGTGGCCTACGCCTCGCTGAACAAGCAGAAAATCACCACGGAAATCGTCGCCGAAGCGATGAAAAACGTTTATCCCAACCAAAAGACCCGGGAAATCACCCTGGAGCTGATACAGGAGATCGTCGCCTCCTATTTCAAGCTGACCGTCAACGACTTCATCTCCAAGAAGCGCACCCGGGACCTCGCTTTCGCGCGTCAGGTCGCCATGTACCTCTGCCGCGAGCTCACCGATATCTCGCTGCCGCAGATTGGCGAGCGGTTCGGCGGCCGCGATCACACCACGGTCATCCACGCCTGCAAGACGGTCAACCGCGAGCGGCAGGAAAACGGCGATACCGATAAGGCCATCCGGGAGCTCATCGAGCGGATTCAGCAATCCTGACGGAAAAAGGATTTTTCCTTTCTCTGTGAATAAGCCGTTGACGGACCTGTCAAAGGAATGTGGATAAGGAAGGAAAAACGGTTATCCTGTTGACGCAGTGGATAACCGTTTCCTGTTTATGAACATCTTATCCTCTCCCGCAATCTCCTTTTTCCGGCCGCGTTCTGCCCTTATTCACATTTCCACAGTCCCTATGACTACTTCTACTATTTTTTATATATTTTATCCGTGTTAATAAAAGAGCGGGGGACAGATTTCCCGTTCCCGGAATCGAGATTCAGAAAGAGGTGCGTACCCTTGAAATTTCAATGCAACAAGAACGATCTCGTCCAGGCGTTGCAGATTGTCAGCCGGGCTGTCGCCAGCAAACCCCAGACGCCGATCCTTTCCGGCATCCATTTGATTGCCAAAGGGGATACGCTGGAAATGGAGGCCACCGATTACGAGATCGGCATCGTCTGCCGCATCGACGCGGATATCGAGCAGGAGGGAGAATCGGTGCTTTCGGGCCGTTACCTGCAGGAAGTGTCCCGCAATCTGCCCGACAGTGAAATCGTTTTCGAGCAGTCCGCGGAAGAGCCGACCATCCATATCCGTTCCGGCGCAGCCAATTTCACGCTGCTGGGCATGGCGGCCCGGGATTTTCCCGGCGTCCGGAAAATCGAGGAAAAGGTCAGCTTCACCATCAGGAATACGGCCCTCAGCAAGATCGTCCGCAAGACGTCATTTTCCTGCTCCACCGACGAGGCGCGTCCCATCTTCACCGGCTGTCTGATGGAGCTGGCGGAGGAATCCATCAAGATGGTGGCGACCAATACCCATCGCCTTTCGCTGGAGGAGGAAACGCTGTCTTCGTTCAGCGGCCAGCCCCAGCAATCCATCGTTCCGGCCCGTATCCTCGGAGAGCTCATGCATACGCTGTCCTCTGAAATTCCGACTGACGTCGTCGTGAAATGTAACTATAACGAAATCAGCTTTTCCTTTGACAATATCTTTCTGATGTCCCGTCTCATCGAGGGCCAGTTCCCGGACTACCGCCGCGTCATTCCGACGGATTTCCGGACGAACGTCATCCTGAAACGGACCGATTTCCTCGCGGCGGTGAGCCGTGTTTCCCTGATTGCCCGTTCTTCGGAATACAATACCATCCGGCTGGAGTTCAGCGACGGCAAGGTCCATATTTCCTCGAACAATCCTGAAATCGGCAACGCGGAGGAGACGGTTACGGCAGCCATCGACGGCCCGGATATCGTGATTGCCTTCAATGCCGTCTACGTCAACGACGTCTTGAAGAACATGGATAGCGAATCGTTCCGCTTTTCCATGAGCGAGCCCCTGAAACCGGCGATGATCCGGGAATTTGAAGGGGACGAGGCCTTCCTCTACGTCATTACGCCGGTGAAAACGCACTGAGGATACTATGGAACAAGTGAAAATCAGGACGGCGGAAATCCAGCTCGACCAGTTCCTGAAGCTGGCCGGCGCGGTCATGAGCGGCGGCCAGGTGAAAGAGCTCGTTCGGGAGGGACGCGTCCTTCGCAACGGTGAGAAAGAGACGGCCCGCCGGCGAAAGCTCCGTCCCGGCGACGTCGTGAAGGTGGAGGACGAAAGCGGAAGCCGTTCCTATCAGGTCGCAGGGGAATAGACGATGGAAGTGCGCGGGATCGAGCTGGTGAATTATCGGAATTATACCGCCCAGTCGCTGACGGCGGCGCCGGACGTCAACGTTTTTCTCGGTCCGAATGCCCAGGGGAAGACGAATATACTGGAAGCGGTCTATTACGCCGCCCTCGGTCGGTCCCACCGCACCAACGCGGACAGCGAGCTCATTCGCTGGGAGGAGGAAAGCGCCCGGGTGCGACTGGATTTCGTGCGCCTGGGCGTGGAAAATACGCTGGAATTCCGGTTCCATCGCGGCCGGCGGCGGCAGATCCTCTATAACGGCCAGTCCATTCCCACCCGGGATCTGGTAGGCGCGATCAACGTTGTGCTCTTCTCGCCCGAGGATCTCTTTCTGGTCAAAGGCGCGCCGCAGGGTCGGCGGCGTTTCCTCGATATGGAGATTTCCCAGGCGGACCCAAAGTATTTTCACGATCTTGCCATCTATACCCGGCTCATTTCCCAGCGGAATACCCTGCTGAAGCGCTTGCGGGAGCGGCCGCAGGAGCGCTCCGCCCTGGAGCCCTGGGACGTCCAGGTGGCGGAATACGCGGCCCGGGTGGTAGAGAAGCGGCGGGCGGCGGTGAAAAAATTCGACCGGCTGGCGGGCGAGATGCAGCGGCATCTTTCCGGGGAAGCGGAGACGCTGACCGTCCGTTACGAGGTTCACGGGCTTTCGGAGGAAACCGTGACAGAAGGGCTCGTTTCGTGGTATAATCGAAGATTGAAAGAGACGGCCGCGTTGGATATCCGACGCGGCGCTACCGGTGTTGGTCCCCACCGCGACGATCTGGCCCTGCTGGTCAACGGCACCGATCTCCGCTCTTTCGGTTCCCAGGGACAGCAGCGCACCGGCGCCCTGGCCCTGAAGCTGGCGGAGCTTTCCTTCCTGCGGGAGGAAACGGGCGAATATCCCATTCTGCTTCTGGACGACGTCATGAGCGAATTGGACCGGGGACGGCGGCAGGAACTCCTGTCTTTCATCCGGCAGCAACGCATCCAGACGTTCATCACCGCCACCGAGGAAGAATACTTTCCGACGGAGCGGTTCGGTTCCTGGTTCCGGGTGGAAGCGGGGCACGTATCAGCGGGGTGAGGAAATGGCGCAGGCGATGGAGTCCGTGAAGGAGATTCTGCCGCAGATGGCGGCGTCTTTGACCGGGCGCCGGGAATATCAGTCGCATCTGCTGTTCCATCACTGGCAGGAGATTGCCGGGGAGAACGTCGCCCGCCACGTGCGTCCGGCGCGTCTCGATTTCTCCGTCCTCTATCTCGCCGCCGACGCGCCCGCCTGGGCCAATGAACTCCGCTACATGGAGCGGACCCTCATCGATAAAATCAACGCCTTTGTCTGCCGGGAACTGGTGAAGGAAATCCGCTTCACCGCTGATAAAGGCAAGGAAAGGACGGCTCCGCCGGTTCCGCCGGAATTGCCGGAGAAAAGAATGCCGTTGCCGGAGACGGAGGAAAGGAAGCAGGCGAAGGCGGCCTGCGAAGCGATTGGAGACGCGGAAATACGGCAGGCCGCTTCGGAAGCCCTGGCGCAAAACCTGGCCCGGCGGCGGGGTCTGGAAGGCGAATACCATGCCTGCGCTGTCTGCGGCGCTCTTTGTCCGCGAGAAAACAGGCTTTGCCCTGTCTGCGAGCGTAAGGAACAGCAGGAATTCCACCTCCGCGTCCGCCGTCTTCTGGAGAACCAGCCGTGGCTGAAATATCACCAGATTTACGAAAAGACCGGCGCCTCGGCGGATATCGTGTGGGAAGAACGGACGCGGCTGATGCAGGTGATTGCCGGCAGCATGGAAGCCGGCGATACGCAGGCGCCCGGCATTGCCCGTTTCGTCATGCTCGCTGCCGGCGTCCGGCCCGAAGAGCTGACGGATACGCTCGTACAGAAAATCTTGAAGCGGTACCGCTTCAATTTCAAGCCGCCGTCCCGCAAGACGGGGAAGAAGGTTCCTTACAGGCGGCGTTTCTAGGGGGAAAGACCATTGTATCTTCATATCGGCGGCGATATTTCCCTGGATCAGCGAAATATCATCGGCATTTTCACGGTTCGTTCCCCTGAGCTCACGGCGCTTTCGGAGGGAAAAGCGTCTCCGGATAAGCGTCGTTCCGTTGACGTGTCCGACGGTTGTCCGCGCTCGATGGTGCTGACCGCCGACAGCGTCCGCTATTATTCCGCTTCGACCGCGGCGGCGCTGGCACGGAAAATGACCCGCTTCCAGCGCGGGAAAAGACAGGAATGCCGGTATGGCGAAGGGTTCACAGGTACGGAGGTTGCAAGATGACAGACGACGAAAAGAGAGAAGAGATTCCGGCGGCGCCCGATGGCGAGGACCTTACGGACGAAGATCTTGACACTACGGGCGTTGAGGTGCACGACAGCGAGGAAAGCGCCATCGTGTCCGCTGTCGAAGGTTCCTACGATGCCCAGCAGATTCAGGTCCTGGAGGGGCTGGAAGCGGTTCGCAAGCGGCCGGGCATGTATATCGGCAGCACTTCGGAGCGGGGACTCCATCACCTGGTCTATGAAGTGGTGGACAATTCCATCGACGAGGCGCTGGCCGGCTATTGCAACCGGGTGGAAGTCACGATCCATTCCGACAACAGCATCACTGTCGTCGATAACGGTCGCGGCATCCCGGTGGATATGCACGAGAGCGGCAAACCGGCCGTTGAGGTGGTGCTGACGGTGCTCCACGCCGGCGGCAAGTTCGGCGGCGACGGCTACAAGGTTTCCGGCGGTCTGCACGGCGTCGGCGTCTCCGTGGTCAACGCTCTGTCCTCCTCGATGGAGGTCGAGGTGAAGCGCGACGGCTGGGTTCACCGCATCACCTTCGCCCAGGGCGTCACCACCGCGCCGCTGGAAATCATAGGGGAAACGGAGGAGACCGGCACGAAGGTCCATTTTCTGCCGGATCCGGAAATCTTCACCGATACAGTCTATAAATTCGATATTCTGAAGCACCGCCTGCGGGAGCTGGCCTTCCTGAACCACGGCATCACCATCGTGCTGACCGACAATCGGGGCGAAGAGCCTCTGTCGGAGACGTATCACTTCGACGGCGGCATCCGTTCCTTCGTCGAGCATCTGAACCGCAAGAAGGAGAAGATCAACCCCGAACCCATCTACTTCAACGGCTCGAAGGACGACACCATCGTCGAGATCGCCCTGCAATACAACGAAAGTTATCAGGAAACTATCTACAGTTTTGTCAACAATATCAACACCGAGGAAGGCGGGACGCACCTGGCGGGGTTCAAGCTGGCTCTGACCCGTGCCGCCAACGACTATGCCCGCAAGCTCGGCGTGCTGAAACCGGCGGACGAGAACCTGACCGGCGAGGACGTGCGGGAAGGTCTGGCCTGCGTCCTTTCCCTGAAAATCCGCGAGCCCCAGTTCGAGGGCCAGACGAAGACAAAGCTGGGGAATTCCGAAGTCCGGGGCATCGTGGACTCCATCGTCACCGAGGGCCTCTCCGAATACTTTGAGGAAAATCCCACCATCACCAAGCAGATTCTCGAGAAATCCATTCTCGCGGCCCGGGCCCGGGTGGCGGCCCGCAAGGCCCGCGAGCTCACGCGGCGCAAGAACGCCCTGGAGGTCACGAGCCTGCCGGGCAAGCTCGCCGACTGCTCTGTCCGCGACCCTGAACAGGCGGAAATCTACCTCGTCGAGGGCGACAGCGCCGGCGGCTCGGCCAAGCAGGGACGCGACCGCCGCTTCCAGGCCATCCTGCCGCTTCGGGGCAAGATCCTAAACGTGGAAAAAGCGCGTCTCGACAAGATTTTCGCCAACGCCGAGATCCGCACCATGATCACCGCTTTCGGCAGCGGCATTTCCGAGGATTTCGACATCGCCAAGAGCCGCTACGGAAAGATCATCATCATGACCGATGCCGACGTGGACGGCGCCCATATCCGGACGCTGCTGCTGACCTTCTTCTACCGCTACATGAAGCCGTTGATTGAGCACGGCCGGGTCTTCATCGCCCAGCCGCCCCTCTACCTCATCAAGAAGGGGCAGAAACACTGGTACACGTACAGCGACGAGGAACAGGAAGCGAAGCTCACCGAGATTGGCCGCGACAATATCAGCGTACAGCGCTACAAGGGCCTCGGCGAGATGAACCCCGAGCAGCTCTGGGAGACGACGATGGACCCGGAAACCCGCACCATGCTGCGGGTCGATATGGAGGACGCCCAGGAGGCCGACGAGCTCTTCACCGTGCTCATGGGGGACAAAGTCGAGCCCCGGCGGCAGTTCATCGAGGAAAACGCCAAGAAGGTCAAGAATCTCGATATCTGATCGAAGAGAGTCGCTGTCCGGAGACAGCGGCTCTTTCGGCTTTCCCGCCCTTCATAGCTTTTTCATTCTGCTTTTCTATCATGGGAAAAGAAGCGGCAGGGAAGGAAGCTGCTTCGGAAAAATGAAGATGTAAATTTCCCTAAAGGAGTGATTCCATGAATACGATCAAGACGATGCTGCTGATGACGCTCCTGGGCGCGCTGATGGTCGTTTGCGGCGGCGCCCTGGGCGGCCGGGACGGCGCGACGGTCATGCTGCTGATCGCGTTGGTCATGAATTTCGTTTCGTACTGGTTCAGCGACTCAATGGTGTTGAAGGCCTATCACGCCCAGCCCATTGAGCGGAGCCAGGCGCCGGAGCTTTACGATCTGGTGGCGAAGCTGGCGCAGCGGGCGGAGCTTCCGATGCCGAAGGTCTGCGTCATCAATTCCAATGTTCCCAACGCTTTCGCTACCGGGCGCAACGCCAGCCACGCCGCGGTCGCCGTCACCACCGGCATCATGCGGGCGCTCTCCTACGACGAGCTCGGCGGCGTTCTGGCCCATGAGCTTTCCCACATCAAGCACCATGATACCCTGATTTCCACCGTGGCGGCCACGATGGCCACCTTCATTTCCTACATCGCCAATATGGCCCAGTGGGCCATGATTTTCGGCGGCCGTTCCAGCAACCGGGACGACAACGGCGGTGGTCTGGGGGCCCTGTTCGCGATCATCGTGGCGCCTTTTGCCGCCATGCTGATCCAGATGGCGATTTCCCGCTCCCGGGAGTACGAGGCCGACAAGAGCGGCGGCGAGATCTGCGGCAATCCCCTGTACCTGGCCCGGGCGCTGGAAAAGATCGATGACTACGCCAGCAGCAGCCGCACCCTGCAAGGGGCCACACCGGCCACGGCCCATATGTTCATCATCAATCCGCTGAAGGGCTCCAAAGTTTCCTTCGCCAGTCTCTTCAGCACCCATCCCTCCACCGAGGAGCGGGTGGAAAGACTTCGGCAGCAGGCTCAGGAAATGCGCCTGCCCGGCAACCGGTAAAAAAGCGAAGAACGCTGTACCGTTCCTCATGCGGTACAGCGTTCTTTTTTTGTGGTATAATTTTTGTGGTATAATATGGCCACTTGGCGAAGCTGACCGGAGGGAGTATGATCCATGAATGACGTTCATCGCGTTTCGTTTTACTGGCTGATGGCCATCAATCTTGTCACCGTTGTCGTTTACGGTGCCGACAAACTGTGCGCCCGGATGAACTGGTGGCGCGTGCCGGAAAAGATTCTGCTGCTGCTGGCGGTCATCGGCGGCAGTGTCGGTGCCATCGCCGCGATGGCGCTTTTCCGCCACAAGACGCAGCACCTGAAATTCCGCTGCGGCGTCCCGGTAATCCTGATATTGCAGATTCTGGCACTGCTGTATCTACATCTTTGATTCGGTTTAAAAATGACCGCCTTACCGTCGCCCCGCGAAGGGCCATCGACGCCTGAAGGAACCGCGGGACGGACGGGAAAGTGAGGTTTGGGTATCAGGACCTGTAAAAGTCGCCTGTCAGGCGACCAAAACCATATCGCTGTTTGATACAATAGCGTCATCAGACGAAAGGGAGGCGCGCTGCTATGTTGGGGGCGATTGTTGGCGACATCATAGGTTCCGTTTACGAATGGAACAATATCAGGACGAAAGAATTTCCGCTGTTCCGGGACGACTGTTTTTTCACGGATGATACCGTCATGACCTGCGCCGTTGCCGAGGCTGTCATGAACGGCGGGGAACGGGATGACTTTATCGACGCCATGAAAAAATACGGCAGGATGTACCCGGACGCCGGTTACGGCGGGAGGTTTGGCGCCTGGCTCTTCTCGGAGGACCGCGAGCCCTATAACAGCTTTGGCAACGGCTCCGCCATGCGGGTTTCTCCCTGTGCCTGGGCGATGAATTGCGGCTTTTGTGCCCGAACCGGCTTCTGGCCTTCCAACGGCAGAGACAGAGCGAGACTGTCGGCGGAAGTGACGCACAACCACCCCGAGGGCATAAAAGGAGCGATGGCGGTAACCGACGCGATTTTCATGAATCGGTTTAACTTCGGCGGTTATTGCCTGGATTACGGAACGCCGATCAGGGATCATCCGGATGAATGCAAGCGACAGCTCAAAGAGCATATCGAAAAGGAATATGGCTACGATTTATCCCGCACGTTGGATGAGATTCGTCCTTCTTATACCTTCAATGAAACCTGTCAGGGCACTGTGCCGCAGGCCATCATCGCTTTCCTGGAAAGCACGGATTTTGAGGACGCCATACGCAACGCGATCTCTCTCGGCGGCGACAGCGATACGTTAGCGGCTATCACCGGCAGCATCGCCGAGGCCGCCTACGGCATTCCGGACCGGATCAAAGACAAGGCGTATTCGTATCTGGATGAACCCCTGAAGGACGTTCTTCGGCGGTGGAAAAGAACCTATTCTCCACAGAATAAAAAATCCCAGGCATTCCACGCGATGATTACCAGTGTGAACGAGTATCTGAGAAGCCAACCATAAAATGGGGGTTGCGGAAGACTTTGTTCAGGCAGAACCGCTGACAGACCGTGCCGGTAAAGAATTAAAAAATGTCGCCTGACAGGCGACCAAACCCCTCCTTGTCTTTGGTAGAATCAAGCTACCAACAAAACAAGGAGGGGTTTTTCATGAAGAAGGGCTTGACGGAAATCGTGTTCATTCTGGATCGCAGCGGGTCGATGAGCGGGCTCGAAGCGGATACGATCGGCGGCTTCAATTCGCTGATGAAAAAGCAGCGCCGGGAAGAGGGAGAGGCGCTGGTCTCTACGGTACTGTTTGACAACGAGGCCGAGGTCATCCACGACCGCGTGCCGCTGTCGGAGGTGGAGGAGCTGACGGAGGAGGCGTATTCTGTCCGCGGCTGTACGGCGCTTCTCGACGCTGTGGGCGGCGCCATCCATCACATCGGCAACATCCACAAATACGCCCGCGACGAGGACCGGCCGGAAAAGACGCTGTTCATCATCACCACCGACGGTCTGGAGAACGCCAGCCGCCGCTTTACCTACGCCAAAGTCAGGAAGATGGTGGAGCGGCAGAAGGAGAAGTACGGCTGGGAGTTCCTTTTCCTCGGCGCGAATATGGACGCTGTCAGGGCGGCGGGGCATATCGGCATCCATGCCGACCGCGCCGTGACTTACGAGTGCGACGAGGAGGGGACGGCGCTTAACTACGAGGTGATGAGCGAGGCCGTAAGCCATGTGCGCTGCTGCGAATCGCCGCTCAAGGCGGATTGGAAACGGGCCATCGAGGAGGACGTGAAACGCCGCGGCCGCAAGAAGACGCGCTGACGGGCAGACAGGGACAATCCGGGACAAGCCGGCGGCGAGCGCGGAACGGTGGCGTGGGCATACGAAAGCTGGCGAAATCCGGACGCAAAAAGACTGCTTCCTCTTTCATGGGGAAGCAGTCTTTTGGTAACAGGATTCGCCGATTCAGCGCTTGCGCACCCGGATGTTGAATTCCTCTCCCGGCAGACGCTGACACAGGCCCATGATGGCCAGCGCCTGGGCGGTCATGCGTTCCTCCGAGGCGAGGCTTTTGATGATATGGGTTGTGACCTTCCAGGTATCAAATTCCCCGTTATTTTCGGCGTATTCCAGATGGTATTTGATCTCGCTGTTGGTATGGCCCAGCTTCAGCATCCGCTCCACCAGGGAAACGTAGTCGCACATGACGAAGATGGATTCAAAGCTGTCCTTGAGGAGCTTGGAGAGCTGCTTGAGGCTGATCGTGTCCACCAGGATGACGCTGATGGGGTACTCCTGCAGGGAGTCGAGGATATCTTTCTTGAGAAAGCCGTAGTAGTCGCCCTTGTAAGTCGATTTCACGAGGAAATCGTGCTGCAGGAAGTCCTCTTTGCTGATGAAGTGATAGATGGGAACGGAGGTATAGAACTCCACCGGCGGGCGGGTGGTGTAGCTGGCGATATAATGGATGCCCATGCTGGCGAGGCGCTTGATGATGTCGCCCTTGCCGCAGGCGTGGGGGCCTATAAGAGCGTAAATCTTGTTGTTCATGGCGTAACTCCTGTCTTACGTTTCATGGTCCGGCGGTTGTCCCCCTCACGGACTTTTTCACATATTATATTGATTATACCATAAAACGAAGAAAAAGAAATCCCGCAAAATGTTTTTTTTGGAAAGAGCCGGGCTCAGTATGTCCGGAACATCTCCTGGATTTCATCCGGGCGGTTTGTCCGGGTGAGGGCGAGCTGCAGGAGGATGCGGGCCTTCGTCGGGGAGAGGGTGCCGGCGGAGAGGAAGGGCGGGCCGTCAGTCGGCAGGGCTTCGGGCACGACGGCGCCGCTGCCGGTCCGGGTGGCGCGGACCACGATGATGCCCCGGGCGGCGGCTTCGGCCAGAGCGGCTTCGGCGTCCCGGTGGACGCTGCCGTTGCCGGGGCCGGCATAGACGATACCCCGGACCCCTGCCTTCACGGCGGCCTCGACGAAGAGGCTGTCATCGCCGGCGTGGCCGTAAAGGATTTTCACGTAGGGGAGGGCGTCGAGACGGGCGACGTCAAATTCCGATCGCGTTGTGTGGCGGCGGGTGGAGGCGCGGTAAAAGGTGGGGACGCCGTCGTTCACGTAGCCCAGCAGGCCCAGGGACGGCGGCCGGAAAGCGTCGGTATTAAGGGTGTTCGTCTTGGCCGCTTCCCGGGCGGCGTTGATGTCGCCGTTCATGACGATCAGGACGCCCTGGCCGGCGGCGTCCGGGCAGGCGGCGGTTCGCACCGCTTCCAGGAGGTTCATGGGGCCGTCGGCGCTGATGGCGGTGGCCGGCCGCATGGCGCCGGTGAGTACCACAGGCCGGTCGCTTTGGACGGTGAGGTTCAGGAACCAGGCGGTTTCTTCCATGGTGTCGGTGCCGTGGGTGATGACGATGCCGTCGGCCTCGCCGGCCGCGAATATCTCGTTGACGCGGCGGGCCAGGCGGAGCCAGATATCGTCGGTCATGTCCTTGCTGTCGATGGCGCAGACCGTTTCCCCGGTGACGGTCGCCACTTCCTGGAGTTCCGGCACTTTTTCCATCAGCGACGCGATGTTCAAATCCCCGGCCTGGTAGCCGGTGACCGCCGTCTCCGAAGCGGCGCGGCCGGCGATGGTGCCGCCGGTGGCGAGAATGATGACGCGCGGCTGGGCGGCGGCTTCTGCTTTCTGACCGGCGATAGCGTTTACCAACAGGAGGAACAGGACGGAGGCGAGTAGCAGCTTCATTTTCGGGCATCTCCTTTGCAGAATTCGTAGGGAAACAAGCAAGGACCCCGGGAAAGCGGGGTCCTTGCGGTATTCACTTGTCGACCACCATGGTAGCCGATCCATAGGCTTTGACGGGCTTGCCGTTCTCGTCGAATTCGTTGGTGTAACGGACGTGGAATGGGATGCGACCCACCGTCAGCGGGATGACAGCTTCCAGGTGGGGCTCGCCCTCCGCCAGCCGGCGGTGCCAGTCGCGGTACATGTCGGCGTAGTCCGGCGGGAAGATGCCCAGCTTGATGGCCGGCTCCGGGTAGTTCTTGATTATCGCCGGCAGATGCAGGTCCCGCATGCAGCGGAAGCAGGGCCGCATGACCTTCGTGGCGATGGTGTATTCCCAGGCATAGACGTTGGCCTGCTCGCTGGCGAAGCGGAACCGCCGCTCGCTTTCAAAGAGGAGCTGGTAGTTCTTCTTTTCCTCGGTGATGTTCTGCACCATGGCGTAAATCAGGTATTGGTTCCCGGCGTTGCCGATGACCCGGATAAAGCTGCGGATACAGATGCGTTCACTGCCGCAGCATCGGGAGTAAAAGTTTCGCCAGGTTTCGCAGCTCTCTTCCTGGCCTGACTCAATGGCCTTCTGGATGGTCCGCACGTAGATGGCCCGGTTCTCCGCGTCGAGATTGTCCCAGGGGTTGGCGTTGGTGACGTCTGTCTCCGTGAGCCGCATACCGATTTCCCGCAGGTATTTCTCGTTGCACCGCAGGGTTTCGACTTTGCCGTCCTGATAGGAGAACAGCGCCGCGGCCCCGACGAAGTTGCTGAAGATCAGCGTTTCCATGGAACCGGGATCCCAGAACTTCCCGGCGTTCATGGCGTTCACGAGGGTCATGGCCGGCAGTGTCGGCTCGTGGGCCGTCTGCCGGAGTTTTTTCAGAAACTCGTCTTCGGGGAGCGGCTTGGAGTACACGTAGCCCTGGATGTAGTTGCAGCCGAGGCTCTTCATGTAATCCGCCTGCTCCATCGTCTCGACGCCCTCCGAGATGATCGGCGTGTCCAGCCATTTGGCCATTTGCACCACCGAGCTCAGGATAATGCCGCCGC
>JAEEGN010000264.1 GCA_016280345.1 Selenomonadaceae bacterium
AAAACGCCATCGTCTCCGTCCATCTGGGCCGGAACATGGAAGTGGACTTCGTGCGCCACTCGCCGGCTATCCAAAAGATTGCGAAGACCAGCGGCAAACCGGACGAAGAGGCGATGAAATCCGTCAGCGTCGCCGGCATGACCGAGGAGGAACGAAAAGAATTCGCCGAATGGCAACGGCGGAAAAAGGCACTGGGCTTCACGAAGCAATGGCAGAACTTCAACCACCAGAATCATCATCTGCGCATGGAAATCGACTTCAAAAACTGCATGTTCGAGGTCTTTTACCGGGAACGTCAGTACCTTCTGAACGGCTGCGACCTCAAGGTTGAGATGAACAAGGACACCCTCACCCACACCGACGACTATGTGAACCTGAGCTTTTCCGCCAGCAACTTCGGCGGCACCATGATCGGCCGCGGCGTCAGCCTCAACGGCACCGTTAATCTCGACGCCGACCCGGTGCCCGACTGCGACATCAACCTCATCTTCTTCGCCGTCAATCCCTACTCCCTGGGCTTCGGAATGGACGTCAAGAACCCCATGACGCTGATGGTTCACCTCACCGGTCCCGTCACCGACCCGGTAGGGCACGGCAAAGTCCAGATGGACGACCTTGAATTCCCGGGGCTGGCCTTCTCCAACGTCGAGGGCCTGCTTCACTACAAGGACTCGCGCTTCGACTTCACCGACGTTCACGCCAACATCTTCGGCGGCATCCTTGACGCATATTGGGACTACGACCTCGACACCCGCCGCTACCATATTTACGGCCACGGCGAGAATCTCCAGGGCAAGGTCGCCCTGCCCGGGGAAGGCCTCGACTGCGCCGTCTCCCTCGACATCACCGTGGACTCCGACGGCAACGCCAAAAACACCGTCTATTACGGCAGCTTCGTCTCCGGCAAGGGAACCTATCAGCATCTTCCCTTCCGGCGGCTCTCGGGAAAATACCACGTTCTCTACCACGACATGGTGTTCTCCGACGTCGTCATCGAGCTCACCGGCCTGAAGCTTGCCACCACCTACCTCCGCTCCGACAACGGCAAACTGACGCTGGCTCCCGTCACCCTCTACGACACCGACGGCAGCGTCCTCTACACCTACGTGCAGCCGAAAAAAGACTGAGCCCCGCCCACGGAAAAAGCCCCCGCACACCGCGAGGGCTTTTTCCACAGAACCTTTTCTTCGGGCAATCTTCTTTTTCCTCTGCCGCCTGAACGCACAAACCTCATTACAGTATGAGACGGCACATGCCGGGCATGTCTGCCCCGCCTTTTCCCAATCGGTAACTTCGGGGACAACCCCCTCTTTTAGGTAAATGATTGGAAATCGGGCAGTGCTTACAGCAGCCAGTGGAAGAGGCCGAGGTAGGCGAGGAAGGAGAGGAACAGGACGCCGCAGGCAGATACCGTGAAGAGGCGGACGAACAGGCGGTGCTGCTCCGGTACGGACGCACTCGCCGCCGAGGAGTACGCCGCCAATGCCAGACCGCCGCCGGTGGAGAGGGGGCTGATGCCGCCGCAGTGGGAAATCATCGAGATCGTGGTAGCCATCTCGATCTGGCCGAAGCCGCCGCCGAGGTCGGCGTAAAGCTCCGGAACGGCCGGAATCAGTGTTGGCATGACGACGCCGGAGGTGGAGCTAAACCACGACATGCAGCCGGCGGTAACGCCCATGATGGCCGTAGCCGTCGCCGGCGTCATGATGGAGGCCAGCGTGCTGGACAGAAGCTCGATGCCTCCGAGCTTGATGATGAGATTCATCAGCACGCTGACGCCGCCGATCAGAATCAGCGTGCCCCACGGCACCCGTTTCAGCGACTCGGTTTCATCCGCTACCCGCAGGAACGAGAGGACGGCCGCCACCGCGAAGCTCGTCAGCCCCACGTTGAAATGGAAGAACATCACCAGCACCACCATGACGGCGATGCCCGCCAGCGTAGTCTTCTGCTTGGCGTTGAACGGCGCCAGCTCCGCCAGGTGAATGACGTGCTTCGAGTGTAGCCGCCAGCCGCCCAGTGCGATATAGACGACGACGGCGTAAGCGGTCATGGACAGGATGCCGTTCATCAGGAAGGGGAGTTCGACGCCGGTCAGGCCGATCTGCTCGCAAAGGTTCTTCCCGATGATGCCCGTCGCCGCCAGCGGGGACACACCGCCCCCCGACGCGCCCAGCACCACAAGGGCCGCGAGCATGACCGGGGGAATCCCTATTTCAGCGGCCAATGTCATCGAGAACACCATCATGATCGCGATGGTCGGTACCGTGCCGGGCCCCAGCGCCGAAAGCACCGTGGAGAACAGATAGACGACGACGGGAACCAGGGCCGTATGCCGGCCAGTCAGGGCGACGACCTTTTCCGCCAAAAGGGCCAGCGACCCGTTGAGTTGCGCGATGCTGAACAGATAGGTGACCCCCAGCAGGATCAGGAACAGCGAATAATTGAACCCCGCGATCACGGCCTTGTCGGGGATTCCCGCCACGCGTCCCAATACCAGCGCGAATCCGATGGACAGAAGCCCGGTGTTCATGTGGCGCGCGAAACCGAGGAGAATAGCCAGGAACAGCAGCATCAACGAGAGGATTTCCATACAGACGGCGCTTCCTTTCCGTAGCGTATAGTGGTTGGCGTGATTGGCACCTAAAAAAACAAGAGAGCCGGCGCTGGGCATCGGCTCTTGCTGGTCACATTTATTATACTCCGATTATGGCAATCGTCAAGTCAAAAATAAAAAAGCCCCGGAGATGCTCTCCGGGGCTTTTGGTTGTTTTCTTTCGCTGGCTCCCTATCAGGGGAAGAACGGCCAGACGATAGGAATGACGATCAGGGAAA
>JAEEGN010000032.1 GCA_016280345.1 Selenomonadaceae bacterium
GAGGCCGTGGTCCCTTCCAGAATCTTCAGCAACGCCTGCTGGACGCCCTCGCCGGAAACGTCCCGGGTGATGGAGGGATTCTCGGTCTTGCGGGCGATCTTGTCGATCTCGTCGATATAGACGATGCCTTTTTCCGCCCGCTCCACGTCGTAGTCCGCCGCCTGGATGAGCTTCAGCAGGATGTTCTCCACGTCCTCGCCCACATAGCCCGCCTCGGTCAGCGAAGTGGCATCCGCCATGGCGAAGGGCACGTTCAGGATGCGGGCCAGCGTCTGCGCCAACAGCGTCTTGCCGCTGCCCGTGGGCCCAATCATCAGGATGTTCGACTTGGAAAGCTCCACGTCGTCGCGGCTCACGGCCGGGAGGTTGATGCGCTTGTAGTGGTTATAGACCGCCACCGCCAGCGCTTTCTTGGCGTCGTCCTGACCAATGACGTACTGGTCGAGGATTTCGGCGATTTCCTTGGGCTTCGGGATGTCCCGGAGCTCCAGTTCCGCCACGCTGTCGCCCGCGACCTCGTTGCAGAGCGCGATGCATTCATCGCAGATATAAACCCCGGGGCCGGCTACCAGCGTGCGAACCTGATCCTGTGTCTTGCCGCAGAAAGAACACCGGAGCTGTCCCTTATCTTCCCCACCGAATTTCATGCCATCACCGCCTCTTGTGCTGTCGCCAGGAAGTCAATCATTCATCGTCGCTTTTGGGCGCCGCCGGCCGGGCCGTGATGACTTCGTCGATCAGCCCGTACGCTTTCGCTTCTTCGGCGCTCATGAAATTGTCCCGCTCGGTGTCCTCGTTGATGCGCTCCCGGCTCTGGCCGGTATGCTTCACGAAGATGTCGTTCAGCGTTTCCCGCAGGCGCAGGATTTCCTTCGCCTGGATCTGGATGTCCGTGGACTGGCCCTGGGCGCCGCCGTGGGGCTGGTGGATCATGATCCGGGCCAGCGGCAGCGCGTACCGCTTGCCCTTGGCACCAGCTGACAGCAGCAGCGAGCCCATGCTGGCCGCCTGCCCGATGCAGATAGTGGAGACGTCCGGCCGGATGTACTGCATGGTGTCATAGATGGCAAGCCCCGCGGTCACGACGCCGCCCGGGCTGTTGATGTAGAGATGGATGTCCTTGTCCGGGTCCTCGGACTCCAGGAACAGGAGCTGTGCCACCACGACGTCAGCCACGCTGTCGTCGATGGGGCCGCCGACGAAGACGATGCGGTCCTTGAGCAGGCGGGAGTAAATGTCATACGACCGCTCCCCGCGGTTGGACCGCTCCACGACAAATGGGATCAAAGCACTCATGAAAGCATACTCCTTTGCTGTAAGGGAACTTTCCTCACTCCGCCAGATGATCGACGATGAACTTCGCCGTTTTGCGGCGGAGCACCGTGACCGCCAGGTCGCCGATGCGGCCCTGACTGGTGATGATCTTCTTCACCTGGGTCGGCTGCGCTCCGTAAAGCTGCGCCATCGACGCCACCTCGGCGTCGAGGTCCGCCGTCTCCACCTTGATGTCCTCGGCCCGGGCCACGGCCTCCAGCATCAGGTCGGTGCGGACGTTCTTCTCCGCCGTCTCGCGATACTGCTCGCGCAACTGGTTCATATCCGTGCCCGCGTACTGCATGTACTGCTCGAACTTCATGCCCTGCTGCTCCAGGCGCATCGCCATTTCCTCGATCATCTGGTTCACCCGGTCGTCAACCATGACCGGCGGGATATTGACGGTGATGTTTTCCGCCGCCTTCTCAATGGCCGCCACCCGGCGCTCGTTGTCCGCCTTGTTCTCGGCCGCCTTCTCCAGCTTCTCGCGGACGTCTTTCTGCAGCTCGTCCACCGTATGGAAGACGCTCACGGATTCGACGAAATCGTCGGTGAGTTCCGGCAGCTCCTTGTGCTTGATGGTGTGGATCTTGCACTGGAACACCGCTTCCTTGCCCGCCAGCTTCTTCTCGTGGTAATCCGCCGGGAACGTGACCTTGACTTCCCGGTCCTCATCCGCTTTCGCACCGATGAGCTGGTCCTCAAAGCCCGGGATGAAGCTCCCGGAGCCGATGGTCAGCGGATAATCCTTTCCCTCGCCGTTCTCGAAGGCTTCGCCGTCCACGAAGCCTTTGAAGTCCAGCGTCACCAGATCGCCCTTTTGGACTTCGGAGCCCTCGGGCGCGTCCGTCAATTTGGCTTTGCGCTCGCGCATCCGGTCGATGTGCTCCGTCACCATCTCGTTGGTGACGGGTTCCAGCTTCCGCTCGATGGCAAGGCCCTTGTACTCGCCCAGCGTCACTTCCGGCTTCGGCGTCACCGTGGCCTTGAAGACAAGCGGTTTGTCCTCCTCCACCGTCACCCGCTCGAATTCCGGGTAAGAGGCGAGCTCGATCTTCTCCTGCTCCAGGGCCTCGTTGAAGCTTTTCTGGCCGAGTTTCTCGAAGGCCTCATCCAGGATGGCCTCCTTGCCGACACTGCGCTCAATGACCGGGCGCGGCGCTTTACCCTTGCGGAAACCGGGGATGTTTACCTGGTTCGCGATGCGCTTCACCGCCTGGTCGATGGCCTTTTTCCAAGGCGCTGGCTCAACCTCAATCGTCAAGACAACCTGCTGGTTGTCACCGTTTTCTTTCGTTACCTTCATAACCTGAAATACCCTCCTGTTCATCGCTTCTGGCCGGGATACGTCAGCCACGTCCCCACAATGCGCCAGTATAAGATAATATAACACAACATCTCTGGAAAAACAAGGGAAACGTCTTGCTGCGAACCAACTTTCGGTTTTTCGCGGGCCGATTCCCCCAGTCCCGGAACGGAGGAATCGCGGCCGGTTGTCCGGCCGCTTCGTTTCTGGTATAATGGAAAAGCAATGGCGGGCGCTTTGGCCCGTTTCGCCGAATATGAAAGAAGGAATCCGGATGATATTCGCGGGAATGCTGCTCATGGGGGCGCTTTTGGGGTTCATCGGGGCGGGCGGTTCGGGGATGACTATCGCACTCCTGGTCTCGGTGTACAAGGTGCCGATGCACACGGCGCTGGCGGTGGCCATCACGGCCATGATCTTCACGATGCTCTCCGGCGCCATCAGCCATTACCGTGAGGGAGAAGTGGACGTTCACCTCGGCCTTTTGTTGGGAATCTCCGGCATGGCGGGGGCCTTCCTGGGAGCGAACGTGGCCAACGTCCTCGCGTCGCGGTCGCTGCACGTCCTGACGGGGAGCGTCATGCTGGCCTCGTCAGTGGTGATGTACTTCCGGCTCTACCGCCAGAAATGCCTGGAGCGCCATATCCATATCCAGAAGAAGCGGCTGACGGGACGCCGTCTCTATATCTGCGGCATGGCCACCGGCGCTTCGCTGGGCTTCATTTCCGGGGCCTTCGGCATAGGGGCGACGGCCTTCATCCAACTGGCCCTGCTGATCATCTTCGGCATGCCGCTCCTGCAGTCCATCGGGACCTGTATGCTGGTCATCCTGCCGATCTCGCTGGCGGGAAGTTTCGGCTATATCCTGAACGGGCGGCTCGATACGGGCATCTTCGTCCAGACATTTCTGGGGCTCGTCATCGGCTCCTTCATCGGCGCCAAATTCACGCACCTGGCGCCCCGGCCGGTTCTGCAGGCGATCCTCGTGGCGACGCCGCTTTTCGGCGGTCTGGTGATTCTGGCCACGCGCTGAAAGGCGTGGCTTTCACTTGCATTTTCCCGGAGCAGCCGGTATAATGGTTCTCGTGGGGAGGGAAGGGATTTGAGCGATAGAGACATCGCCGTGCGCATTATCTGCTCGTTGATAAGCGCGCTCTGTATCGTGAATATCATTGCCCGGGTGGTGGGCGAGGAGCGGAAGAAGCGCTGGTTCGTGCCGCGGACGCGCTCCTGGTTCTTCAACCGCCGGGGCATCCTGGGGGCGCGGCTGATGTTCGGCCGGCCCAGGACGAGGGAGGGGCTGGCCGTCATGGCAGGCATCCTGCTCTGCTCGGCGCTGGTAACCTACATCATTTTTTTGGTATAACCCAACAGAATATCCATTGGGACAGGTGCCCGCAAGTAAGGGCCTAACAGAGAAGCCGGTCAAAGGCCGGCGCGGTCACGCCACTGTAGGATGGAGCGGCCCGGGAAAGACGCCACTGGCCAAACGGCTGGGAAGGCCCCGGAACGTGAGGAAGTCAAGCCAGGAGACCTGCCTGTCCGGCAATCACCGTTTGACCCGCGAGTGATGGGGAAGGGGATTTTCGGAGGGAAAGCCGCCTTTCGCGTTCGTGCGCGGAGGGCGTTTTTTCTGTCCGTTTCCGGCGGGGGACGGTTCCAAACGCAGATTTCCGGGGAAAGCCACGCTTTTCCCGTCATCATCCAATACAAAGGAGATTTGTCTATGAAACGGCATGATTACGGCGCGGGTTACAAGCTCCACGAGGATGTCAGGAACCCGACGCCGGCTTTGCAGCTGGCCGCCCAGATCGGCGTCCTCGTCCATGCGTCGCCGGCTCTGCAGGACCGGCCGGATAAGGACGCGATCCTGGTGGTGGCCTACGGCGCTTCGGACAAGGCGGCGCGGGAGGCGGCCATCGAGACGGTCATTGACGATATCGCGGCCGCGCACCCCGGGGCGATGGTGATGCCGGCATTCACCAATCAGGCAATCATCGGGCGGATCAAGGCAGCGGAAGGGCTCACGATTCCTTTGCCCGAGCAGGCGCTGGAGATCCTGCTCCGGGAGGGCTATACCCGGGTGGCCATCACGGCGCTGCACTTCTTCCCGGGAATCGACTACAATTATAATATCGCCCTGTTCAATCTCTACGGGGCGCGATTCAAGAAGATCGTGCTGGGGACGCCGCTGATGTACTGGATGAATCAGGAGGACCAGCGGGACGACGTGGCGGAGTTCGTGGCGGCGCTGGCAGGCGAACTGCCCTCCCGGAGCGGGAACGAGGCGGTCCTCTTGATGGCCCACGGCACGCCGCACCC
>JAEEGN010000265.1 GCA_016280345.1 Selenomonadaceae bacterium
AGACCTTTTGCAGCCGCCCCGCCATGACTCCGCAGAAGGGGCAGCCCACCGAGCAGCCGAGATCCAGCTCAAAGGTCATCGGCACATGGATCAGCGAACGGTTCCGCGAGCCCAGCTCCGACCAGCAGCGGTTGGCCTGGCGGTTCCGCCAGGCGCGGAAGGCCGGATGCTTCGGCACGCAGAGCTCTTTTATCATGCGCTCGCGCCACGCGATCTTTTCACGGATGAAGGCCCGATATCTCCGCACTGCCGGGGGCAGTTCCCCCGGCGGCCTCTTTTGGTATTTCAAAGCCGTATCATGGTCGGCAAGGATCTTCACCGCCAACGCGTCGACGGAAAGACCGTGCGCGGAAAGCGTCTCCTCCGGCGCGGCGAGAAACGCTTCCCGAAATCCCGGCTCCATCGTCCAAAGCTCCATCGCCCGCTTCGCCTCCGCCACCTCGCGGATATACTCGGCGTCGGCGGTCTGCGGATTCACAATCGTCTTGCTCTCAAAATCTCTCATGGGTGTCTCCTGTGGGGGCAAAATCGGCAATAACAACAGCGGCGGCAACTGCCGCCGCTGCGTTCCCTTCCCAAAAACTTCTTCAAATCAATACGCCCACGGCGAAAGCCACAACCTCAACCTCGGCCGCAGCGGTGCTGCCCGTTACCGCCGCCTCTACTCCATACACCGCGGTTGCCGTATCCGTATACGTCTCGCACGAGTCGCCGCCCGCTACCATTTTCAGCTCGGCTTGCGACAGAGATTGCGGCGAAGCGGGGAGGATCATATAGCGCGTGTCGTCGGTGTTCTGAATGATGCGAACCTCCGCCCCTTTGGGAAGCACGATGTCGCTTTTCTCCACATGGTTCAGGAATTGCTTTGCCATGTCCTGCACAGCTTCTTTTGTTTCCGCGTGAGGCAACACCAGATACTTGGTCAGCTTCGGCTGTTCAATGACCTTGTAGGTCACGCCCTCCTCCAGGACGAATCCCGCCTCGGCGAGCACGCCCTCCGGATCCTCAATGAAGCGTTTCTTGTACGCCTCGTCCTTCCAGCACTTGGCGATGACCTCGCCGTACTTCACCGCATTCTGTTTTTTGTCTGCCATAAGTACCATCCTTTCTGTGATTGGATTGAAGAGTGATTGTATCTCATAGCGCCCGTATTGCGTAGAGGCGATTATGACAAATGATTATCCCAGGTTGTGTCGGAACAGCCAGCCGGCCAGCGGGAAGGTCACGGCGGCGACGGCCAGCATCGGCACGAAGTTCCACGCGATGGCGGAGAGGCCGCAGCCTTCCAGGTACACCCGCCACACCGAATCGAGAGCGAAGCGGAGCGGGTCGGCGTAGGTCAGGATCTGCAATATCTCGGGCATGTTCGCCACCGGCGTCGCGATGCCGGAAAGCAGGATCATCGGCATCAGCAGCAGGAAGCAGTAGACCATGACCTGCTGCATGGTGGACGAGATGGCGGAAATGGAAAGGCCGATGCCCGTACAGCTCAGCGTGAAGACGAAAATCACCGTCCAGAGCGTCAGCGGGTTGCCCGCCATCGGAACCTGGAACCAAAACCGGCATATCAAGAGCACCAGCGTGGACTGAATCATGCCCATCAGCACCGGCACCGCAGCCTTGCCGATCAGGATGATCGACGGCGAAATCGGCGTCACCAGGAGCTGGTCGAAGGTGCCCTGCTCCCGTTCCCGCGCCACGGAAAGGCCGCTCAGGATCAGCACCTGATTGAAGGCCAGCATGGCGATCAGCGACGGCAGGAACGTCCAGCGGGTGATCAGATTCGGGTTGTACCAGGAGATGGTTTCCAATGACACAGCCATCGCCTTCGGATTCCGCTCCGCGTTGAACGCGGCGGCAATGCGCTCCACGTAGCTGCTGGCGGCGTTGGCGGTCATGGTGTTCCGCCCGTCGGTGATGACCTGGATGGGCGAGGCCTCGCCACGGTTCAGCTTGCTCTCGAAGTCAGAAGGAATGGAGATCGCCAGCATGGCTTCGCCGCTGTCGATAGCGTCCGCGATCTCATTGGAATTGGACAGCGTCCGCACGCGCCGGAAGGCGGGGGAGCCGTCGATGTCCGTCTCGAAGTCCGCCGCCGCCGAGCTGTGGCTCATATCGAGAACGACGTAAGGCGCGAGATCCAGATCGTAGGTCGCCGTGTAGCCGAAGAGCATCGTCTGCATCAGCACCGGCACGATCAGGATGAACTTCGTGCGGGGATCGCTGAGGGTGGCTAAAAGCTCTTTCCGTATCATCCAGCGCACTTTTTCGATATAACTTTTCCACGCGTCCAATCATTCCACCTTCTTTCGCGTGGCGAGGAACGCCAGCCCTAAGAGCAGCACGGCGTAACCGGCGAGGATCACGCAGTTCTTTCCGATCAGCGGCCAGTTGTTGCCCGCTAAGAACAGGGATTTCAGCAGTTCCAGATAATAGGTGGAGGGCAGCGCGTGTCCCACCGCCGCCACCCATGCAGGGACGCTCCGCAGGTCGAAGAGGAACCCCGAGAGCATCATGGCGGGCAGCAGGCTCAGCACGAGGGAGACCTGGCTGGCCAGGAACTGGCTCTTCGTGGCGGCGGAAATCAGGAGTCCGATGCCGAGGGCCACGAACAGATACAGCACCGAGGAGACCACCAGCATGATGAAGGAGCCGTGGAGCGGCACGCCGTAAAGGTATCGGGACGCCAGCAGGCAAAGGAAGAAGCCCAGCATCGCGATGCAGAAATAGGGAATCATCTTCGCCAGCAGCAGCTCTTCCTTCCGCACGGGCGTCACGAAGATGGACTCCAGCGTCCCGCGCTCCCATTCCCGGGCCATGACCAGCGAGGTCAGGAAGACGCCCACGATGGTCGTGATCAGCATCATCAGGCCCGGCACGAAATACCAGGTGCTGGAATGGGCGTCGTTGAACCACATGCGGTTTTCCACCGTCACCATGCCTTGCGGCGCATACCCGGCGACGCGGGACGCGTTGAAGGCGGCGACGCCCGCTTCGACGTAGCCGTTGATGGAGGTGGCCGTGGTGGGGTCGGCGCCGTAGGCGATGAGCTGGAGCTTCGCCTCCCGCCGGCCCAGCTTCGATGAGAAGTCCGCAGGGACCACGAGGATCGCGTTGACCTTCCGGTCGTCCATCAGCCGCACGGCCTCGGCCCGGGAGGTCACGTACCGCGGCGAGAAATAGGCGGAGCCGGACAG
>JAEEGN010000266.1 GCA_016280345.1 Selenomonadaceae bacterium
CGAGAAAGAGCAGCACTCCCTGCAGCGCGAGGATCTTGACGAAGCTCCGCATGCGATTGGCGATCGCCATGTAGAGAAGCGTCATCAGAAAGAGAATCAGGACGAGGTCTGCCATGGGGAGGGGTTACCTGAAGTTTCCGACGGCGAGAAGCACGCCGAAGACGAGGAGCAGCGCCACGGAGGTGAGGGCGAAGATGAACTGCGGGTTGTGGTTCATCCGCGCCCGGGCCATGAACGACTCGACGACGCCGATGGAGACGGCCGAGGCCGCCTGCACCGCCAGGAACGCGGGCACGTCCCAGGCGTCGGGGACGCTGCCGACGAAGAGGTTGGCGATCAGCGCGGCGTACATGGCGAACTTGAGGTATCCCGCGGCCAGGATCAGCCCCAGGTCGAAGCCGCTGTTGTCCAGGATCATCACCTCGTGGACCATGGTCAGCTCGAGGTGCGTCTTGGGGTCGTCCACGGGCAGGCGGCTGTTCTCGATCAGCTCCAGCACGAGGAGGACTCCCGCCGCGACGACGGCGATGGCGCAGCTCATCGCTCCGGAGAGGTGGATGGCGGGCAGGATGTCGGCGAAGGAGACGAACCCGGTCAGAAGGGAGAGGGAGCCGACCACCATGAAGAAGGCCGGTTCGGCGAGCATGGAGTAGAGCGCTTCGCGGGCCGCGCCCATTCCCTCGAAACTCGAGCCCGTGTCCAGCGCCCCGACGATGCCGAAGAACTTGCCGAGCGCCAGCACGTAGGCGAAGAAGACGAAATCGCCCCGGAACGACAACAGCGCGCCGTATTCGCCCAGGGGAATCACGGCGCACGCCATGACGACCGACGCGGCTTGGACGATCGGCGCCGCCTTGAAGACCCAGCCCGTGGTGGGGCTGTAGACCGCGCCCTTGCGCATCAGCCGCGCGACGTCCTTCAGCGGCTGGAAGACGCCGGGCCCCTTGCGCCCCGAGCAGACGCTCTTCGTCCTGACGATCAGGCCGTCGAAGAAGAGCGCGGCGAAGAGGATGAGGGCGAAGCTGGTCATGGCTATGCGAGAACCAGGGTGAGGAGGATCGTCAGCACGATGCAGACGATGCCGTAGAGGATGTAGTACTGCAGCCGTCCGTTCTGGAGGAAGGAGAACCGGTCCATGAAGCGGCGATAGGCCTCGAGCGGGGCGGAGATGAAGTGCCGTTCGAAGGCGTCGTAGTTTTCGGATTCGTAGGCGGCCCTGCCCGGATAGCACTTCTCGATCGGGTCGCAGCGCACCGCGTTTCCGAGCAGGCCGGAGCAGAGGTCGGCGTAGGTGCGGGTGTAGGAGGTGGCGGTGTACTGGATCTTCGCCGTTCCCGCGGTGTATCCGCAGCCCCAGGTCTCTCCCTCGCGGACGCTCTTGCCGCGGCCGGCCAATTGGCGCAGGCCGGCCAGCGCGGCGATCACGCCCACGGTCGCCAAGGTGGCCGCGCCGACGTTCGACATCCAGTCGGGCAGGGCGCCGGCGCTTCCGGAAACGCCGGGGAAGGAGGCGACGACGGAAGCGGCAGCCGAGGCGTAGAACTGCGGGAAAAGCCCGATGGAGAGCATGATCGCCGCCTCGACGCACAGCGGCAGTTTGCGGCTCCAGCCGAATTCCCGCATTTCGGGAAGGGCCGTGCGGGGCGTGCCGAGGAAGACGATGCCGAAGGCCTTGGTGAAACAGAGAACGGCCAGCCCGCCGATCAGCACCAGCGCCATGATGGCGAACGACGCTCCCACGGCGCCGGCGGCGCCCGCCCCGTCCAGCCAGCCGAAGAGCCCGAGGTAGATCGCGAGCTCGGAGACGAATCCGTTCATCGGAGGCAGGCCGCAAATCGCCACGGAGGAGACGAGGAAGAGGGCTGCGGTCCAGGGAAGCTTCTTGGCCAGGCCGCCGAGCCGTTCCACGTCGAGCGTGTGCGCGGCCTGGTAGACGTTGCCGGCGGCGAAGAAGAGCGAGGACTTGAACAGCGCGTGGTTCAGCGTGTGGAGGAGCGCGCCCGCGAAACCGAGCGCCGCGAGGTCCGCCTTCCCGAGGGCGGCGCCGACGCAGCCCAGGCCGATCCCCATGCCGATGATGCCGATGTTCTCGATGCTGTGGTAGGCGAGCAGCTTCTTCAGGTTGTGCTGCATGATGGCGAGCATCACGCCGTAGAGCCCGCTGACGGCCGCCACGGCCAGGATCGCGTATCCAACGACGAGGAGGTTCGCCGTGGTCAGGGTGATCACGCGGAGAATTCCGTAGATGCCGATCTTGATGATCACGCCGGACATCACCCCGGAGACGTGCGCGGGGGCGACGGGGTGCGCGTGCGGGAGCCAGGTGTGGAACGGGACGAACCCCGCCTTGACGGCGAACCCGGAGAGGATCAGAACCAGCGGCCAGACGCTCCCGTCGTAGGCGGCGATGGCGTCGAAGTCGTAGGAGCCCGTCTTCTGCGCGACGGCGATGAACCCGACGGTCAGCAGCGCCGCCGAAACGTGGGACTGGACGAAGAAGTTGGTGCCGGCCTCGATCACCTCCTTCTTCCAGCTCTCGAAGACGATCAGGAAGAAGCTGCTGAGGGCCATGATCTCCCACGCCACCAGAAAGGCGAGGGTGTTCCGGACCAGGCAGAGGGCGACCATGGAGAGGAAACAGACGGCGTAGTGCGCCCAGTGGAGTTTCACCGCGGCGCCGCGCCCGCCGTAGCGCTTCATGTAGTCGCGGCCGTAGATGGCGCCGCAGGCGAAGACGATGCAGATGACGGCGATGAACCAAAGCGAAAGAGCGTCCGCGGAGAGCCTCACGTTTCCGAACACGGGGCCGCAGGGCAGTATCAGGTCTTCTATGTTCATGCCGCCTGGGGGATGGGCTTCCGGGGCCTGGCCAAGCTCGATTCCGGCCCTTTCGCCCCAAAAGCCGCCCAAATATATTTTCTGAATCTTCCCGCCACAAGGTGGAGTATATTTCCCTGTGTTCCGGCCCGGACGGGTCGGCCGTTTCGCCCCTTCCCCTGTTGGAAGAATGGACATTATCGGTTCTTGCGGCCAAAAGGGGGCGGCGCTCCTTCTCGTCGCGCTGTTCTGCGCCCC
>JAEEGN010000267.1 GCA_016280345.1 Selenomonadaceae bacterium
ATGAGTTGCGCCGCTTAGGGTTAAAGGCACCAACCGACTGGAAAGCGCTCTGCATCTTCCTTGCGTTCATTCTCTTGGGCTTAAAATTCGACAAGATATCTGCGTTTGTTAAAGGCATCTTCAGCCTGTTTGCCCGATAGAGCATCGTTGAAGAGGGAAAAACGTCAGAGGCAACATGGTCAGACAAGATTGCCACAGCAAATTACCACACTAGTGGGAGTTTATGATATACTGTCCAACATAAGACGTTGCAGGATAAATCTTCCAGGTTGGTGCTATCACCTGATCAGCCGTGCCGCCCATCGCGTGTTTGCGTTTGAAGGATTGCAAGCGGCGAATCAGAAGGGCCGCGTCGCTATGACAAGGAAAACCTACTGTGGCAATCTGCTGTGGCAATCAAGTCCTGTTGGTTCTATAACTTCAATGGTTTGCCGACGTCATATATCATATTTGCTGGAAGCGAGTCTTTCTTGAGAAACATCACCATGTAGATTGGCGCATAGAAAACCTTGCCGACAACATCCATCGCATCGTCGTCGAAAACAATCGCGGACTCGATTCCGTATTCATCGCATTCCATCAGCTTGTCCAGGGCTCGGTGACGCTTGTAGTGCTTACCGCTCTTGACCTCGATTGGCAGAACGGCGCAATCCTTTTCGACGAGGAAATCAACCTCCCCGAAAGCGCTTGAATTGTAGTACCTTACGGCAAAGCCATGCGCAGTCAGCTCCTGTGCGACAGCATTCTCGTAGATTGCACCGAAGTTCAAGTCTGTCTCGCCGTTGAGGACACGAATCTGGATGCCCCCCATCAGCATAGCCGAGAGAAGCCCCACGTCGTTGGCAAAGAGCTTGAAGAATGTGTTTTTCTCCGATAGCGTCAGCGGCACCTTGGGCTCTGCAACGTTGTACGCAGGAATTGCCACGCCCGCCTCGCGCAGCCAGACGAATTCGTCTTCCAGCCTGTCAAATCGGGACGCCTCCGCAACGCTATCTGCATAAAACCTCTTGTTCTTCTTGTTCAACTCCGGGGCAAGTCTCTTGTAGACTTCCCTTATGCGCATGGAATTCTCCTCGTCGTATTTGGAAATGTCCTTGCGGTATTCCACAAGTATCTTCTTCTGCTCGTCCATGACAAGCCGCATGTCCTTGGTGTCGATATACCGTTGCACCACCGCAGGCATCCCGCCAACGACGAGATAGAAGCGGAACAGCTTTCTCAGCCGATCGTGCAGGACCTTCGGTAATGGCTTGCGGTTCTCCCACGCGGACTTCGCCTGCGCGACAAGCTCCGGGTTTTCGCCGTTCGCGATCACGAACTCCTCAAAGTCGAGCGGATACATCGTCTCTTCGTCAAGCACGCCGACCGGAACTGACCTTACGTTCTTCATCTCTACGCCAAGCAGCGATCCGCTGAGAATGTAGTGGTAGCGTCCGTCGTCGCGCACAAGATACTTGATGTAGGTGACGGCTTCAGGGCACTCCTGTACCTCGTCGAGGAAGATCAGCGTCTTGCCCTCGATCAACGGCTTGGACGTAAAGGCGCTTATGCGAGAAATGATTTCGCTCTCGTCTTCCACGTCCTCGAACAGCTTGACCGCGTTTTTCATCTTCACGAAGTCAATCTTCACAACCGATTCATAGTGCGTCCGGCCAAATTCCTCAATGATGAAGGTCTTGCCAACTTGTCGAGCGCCATCAATGAGGAGCGCCGTTTTGCCTGCCTCGTGATAGAACTTTTCTAATTTCTCCATTATTTTGCGATAAATCATGTTCTTTGACCTTTCGCGGCGAATTATACCACACTTCCTGTCAGAAAATCAACCCCAGACCACAGGTTTCTGTCAATTTTTGCACCACAAGAAGTGACTTCCTGACAAAAACTGTACCAGCATTATCTATCGTGCCATGAATCGAGAGGGTCGCGCCGCTATGACAAGGAAAACCTACTGTGGCAATCTACTGTGGTAGTCAGGTCTGACACTGTTGGTTCCTGGAAGGCAAACCAGCACTGAACATCACCACACAATCACCCCATTACGGCGCAATTATGATATAATTTCCCGCATGAACATTGTGATTCTGCTGGGGGCCCCGGGTTCGGGGAAGGGTACGATCGCGGGGAAACTCGCGGCCGAGCATGACAACTTGAAGCACGTCTCGTCCGGAGACCTGCTTCGCGGCGCCGTCGCCAAGGGCACTCCTGCTGGAGTGGAGGCGAAGGGCTACATGGAGAAGGGCAACCTCGTCCCCGACGCGCTTATCGCGCAGATGATAAAGGACGTCGTGGCCGAGACCACGGGCGACATAACGATGCTGCTGGACGGCTTCCCGCGCAACCTCGCGCAGGCGAAGATCCTCGAGGAGATGGGCGCGCCCGTGAAGAGCGCAGTGCTCATCGACGTTCCGGATTCCATCATCCAGGACCGCATTGCCGGACGCCGCAC
>JAEEGN010000268.1 GCA_016280345.1 Selenomonadaceae bacterium
GGTGTGAACCGCTTTGGCGATGACCTTGATGGGGTTGGCCGGCGCGTGAAGCCCGATCTGCGGCCGACCCCCTGCCGCCTGCTTCAGTTCCATCTCGTTCAGTTCGTACTCGCTCGTCATGATGATCGTCTCCTTTCGCTGCGGTTTTCCGTTTGCTCTTTTGTTTGTCTGTACATACGGATGACGAAACGACGTATCGCTAAAAAATTGGGAAGGAGATGGAACGCGACGGGGGCGGACGCGTAAAATTTGCCGATGCGTTTCCGTTTTGGGCGTTCTGTTGTATAATGGAATAAAAAGTGCGGGACCCGGATTTCATCCGGCAGGGTTCATTCATGGCAAAGGGGGAGTGATCATGACAGCGAAGAGGATAGGCGCTGCCATCCTGGGCGCGGTGATGATGTTTTCCGCCGGGGTGGGCGCGGGCGGTCAGGGATACGCCGGCGCTGCCGCGGTCGCCGGCGCGGCGGAGACGAAGGCCGTCGAAACCGTCGGACGCGGGAACAGGATTTATTTCGCCGGGCCGATGTTCAATCACGCCGAAAAGGAGTTCAACCGGAAGATCACCGAATTGCTGGAAAGCTACGGGTATCAGGTATTCCTGCCGCAGCGCGACGGGGTAGAAGGCGCGCTGCTGGAGGGCAAGACGGAAGAAGAACTCGTCAGCATCATTTTTACGCTCGATGACAGCGAAGTGAGAAAAGCGGACATCGTCTTCGTGAATCTGGACGGCCGGGTTCCCGATGAAGGCGCTTGCGTTGAACTCGGCCTCGCTTACGGTCTCGGCAAGCGGTGCTACGGCTTTAAGACCGATACCCGGGCCACGGAATCGGTCATGGAACTGAACCCGATGATAAGCGGCTGCATGATCAGGATTTTCAAGAATCATGACGGCGATAAGCTGATCGGGGAAATACGGCAATACCTGTCCCAAAACAAGCTATGAACCGGTATGAGATCACACAGGAGGCGAGGTCATGGAAAAAAAGACGGTAGCGGGGTTGGCGCCCCGGCTTCTCACGGCAAGGAATACCCTGGCGTTGTTCGCTCTGGCAGCCTGTTTGCTGCTGCAGCTGCTGTGCGTATCCCCGGCCCGGGCGGCGGAAATTCTTCGGGAGACAGTCCCTCTGGAACGGAACGACGTGTCGCTTTATCTGGAACGCTATTTCGAGCAGGACGGGCAGCCGAAAAGGCCGATCTTGTTCGTCCATGGCGTGACGTTTTCCTCTCATGAGTTCGATATTGACTACAAGGATTACAGTTTGGCACGCTATTTCGCCCGGCAGGGATTCGAGGTCTGGCTGCTCGATATCGCCGGTTTCGGCCGGTCCGGCGACGTCAGCGACGGCTTCCTGCCGGATTCCGACTACGCGGCGGAAGACGTCGCGGCGGCGGTGCGCTGCATCCTGGCGCGCCATCATATCCCCGCGATGGACGTCCTGGGCTGGAGCTGGGGAACCGTGACCAGCGGACGCTTCGCGGCCAGGCACCCGGAGATGGTACGCCGGCTCGTGCTCTCCGCGCCGATCGTGGCGGGGCTCGGTGAGCGGGCGGTGGACGAGCCCTTCCATAAAAACACCTGGGGAACCGCCGCTTCGGATTTCCAAAGGAAAGCCGACGGCAGCATAGACTTCGCCATCGTGGAACGGCCCGTGGTCAGTACCTACATTGACAATGCCTGGCACTACGACCGGGATCGAAGCCCCAACGGCGGGCGAAGGGACCTGATGGTCAGCGAAAGCGCGCGGCTGATCCCCACGGCCGAAATCAAGGCGCCGACGTTGATCATCGTCGGCTCCGAGGACCCGTACGTATCCCCGGCGCTCTGCGAGGAGGCGTTCCGGACGCTGCCCAACCAGCGGGAATCAAAGCTATGCGTCGTAAACGGTGCCGCTCATGCCATGCTCATGGAGCGACCGTATTACCGGATATTTCGGGAACAGGTCCGGAAATTCCTGAATAAGGAATGAGGGAGCGACCGATTCCCGGAGCGTCGCGTTGAAAGCGGCATAGCGACGGAAGGAAAGACGCGCCCAAAAAAGAGGTTCTGCTCCCCAAATCGTGGAAAAACAAATTTTCAATCGCAATGGGCACGGGACAGACAGCCTCATTTTTCGGGAGGAACGAAATTCGTACAAGGCATTTCGGAACGGCAGGGGATATTTATTGAAGGAAAAGGCGTTATAATGCCATAAATCAAATTTTTCTCCGAAGGAGAAAAATCACGCTAGCCAGCATTTCAACAAGGCGTGCGGTCGGAGGGAGAGTTAAACTCCCTCCGACCTCCGACATACACCCCGCCTTTAGAGGCGGGGGACGTCTCAGCCTTGTTATAAAGGAGACGAGCATCATGCAAAAGAGCAAAAAACTCGCCATCACGCTGGCCGCGGCGCTTTCCCTTTTCCCCGCGTTCCCCGGCCCATCGGTGCTTTTGGCGCCTGCCGTGGCGGAGGCGGAGGCGACGGGGCCGCTTTTCATGGAAAATCTGGGCTGGGGTTTGCCGCTGCGCGTTTTTCAGTCGTATTCCGGCCCGGAGTGGGCGGCGCGAAAACGCCATTTTCCGGGGATCATGTTCGACGGGACGCCAGATGACAGCCAGCTTCTCATTGCCAGCGCGCTGGAAGGATACAGCATTGACGAGTCGAAGGTCGCGGAAGAAGACGGGTTGGACGTCATCAAGACGCTCCGGGTCCGCCGCGCCGACAGCCTCGCCGTGAGCTTCGTCGAGTCCTGCGCCGCCTATGGGGGCGGGATGCGCGGGCGCTTCGGCATCTATGGCAAAACTTACGATACCGCTACGGGCCGCGCGCTGGCCTTTGACGACGTGTTTGCCGACCGGGAGCAGCTCGCCCGGGAGATCGCCTATCGAATGGGCAGCCTCTACCCCGGCCGCTTCCCCGCCGCCGCGTTGGGCAGCGGCGACTATGACGCCTTCTGCGACAAGGTGCGGCGCGTCATGGCCAGCGGCGAGTTCTCCTGGAGCCTTGATCCCTTCGGCGCGACGTTTTACTTCAATCCCGGCTCGCTGACCGATGATCCGTATGACGACATTTACACGATCACCTTCTGCTTCGCCTATACGCCGTATCACTTCCGGGCGAAGTACCGCGTCTGTCCCGAGGCCTTCTGCATGGACGTGGAGCCGCGGCTGCCGACGATGCTTTGCTTTGACGAGTCCGCCGACGCGCGGACGGAGATCACGGCCGGCGTGAACGGCGTCGTCATCCGGCGGAACGGGGAAGAATTTGTCGATCCCGGCGAGCTGGAAGCGATTCGTCCCGTGTTCGTCATGACCCGCGACCGGCGAAAATACCTCTATGTGGACGGGGCGACAGCGGCGATGAATCCCCGGCACGAGCTTCGCGTCTATGATCTGAACGGCGACAAAATCTTTCGCGTGACGTACGACGGCAATTTCACAATGCTCGCCACCGAACCGTCGGAAGAGACCCAGCGCGTTTGGCACGCCATGACCGACCCGGACGGGTTTACGCTGACCCGCACGGATACGCCGTTTCTGGAAGATTACCGGCATTGCCGCCTGGGCGAGAACGGCGCGCCGTTGATCCTGGGCGTCGCCCCGGGCCGCTGAATGCCGCCCGCTATTCGTCAGCCCTGCGGGGCGACACCGTCTCCGGGGAAAAGGCGGGATA
>JAEEGN010000269.1 GCA_016280345.1 Selenomonadaceae bacterium
GGCGCAGAAGGTCGTCAGCAGGGTATAGGTCACGGCGTGGGTGAAGATGCGCTTCGTGTTCCTGTCGGCGCCGAGGTCAGCCAGCGTCGTGATGACCGCCATCGCCACCGTGGGCACGGCGATAAACTGGAACAGGCGGGTAAAGACGGTGGCAATGAAGTCAAAAAGCTCTTTGAGCTGCGGGTTCCCGAGGCTACCGCAGACGGCGCCGGCGGCCAGGGCGAAAAGCCAGAGGATCAGTTGCTTCCCCTGCCCTCTCTGGCGTCCGCGCAGGGCGGCTTCCGCTTTTTCCTGTACGTGGTTATTCGTATCGGCCATGATACCTTCCTCGCTTTCACTGTATCGCAACCGGACGTTTTCGCCGGCTGCGTATCATATATATAGGTAGTATAGCAAAACGCCGGGGCAAGTGCAAAGGAAATACCGGGGCAACAGCAAAAAAAACCGCCACCATAGCCGATGATGACAAAATTTAGCGTTTCTATAATAATAAAGAAAACAGACGGATGAGCGTCGAGGGCGAGAAATTCATCTGTAATTTAAAATCTATAAATAACAAAAACAGATTAGTAAATAAAAGAAAATGATGCCTGGGGGACTGTCTGGCCTTAGAGAAACAGGGAATCTCGTCTTTTTTGCCGCCGGCCCGGAAGGGGGCACGGCAAAATGTTTCACGTGAAACAATTTGACCCCGGAAAAGCGAAAAAATGTTTCACGTGAAACAATTTGAATCCGGAAAAGCGGAAAATGTTTCACGTGAAACAATTTGAATCCGGAAAAAACGAAAAATGTTTCACGGGGAACCATTGGGAGCGGAAGAACAAAAAAAGACGCAAATGAACCTTTTCCCGGCAAATTCTCCGGCAGGGAAGAGAAGGATGGTGGAAGCGCCTGATGTGGGACGATTTCTGTTATTCGTTTCAGTAATATAAATTTACAGTATACGTATTGATATAATGAATGACGAGATGATATATTTTTATATTACCGTATCAAAATATCACGGCAGGGTTTTTACCGAAAAATCCCTTTCTGTATATAGTATATTTTGTGATAATAAAAGGCCGTCTGCGCTTTTGCTGGCAGATGGCCCTTTTTTGTGATTATAAATATTTCACGGTAAGAGGAACAAAATCGTCGCTCCCCTACCCTCGCATCCCCAGGTTCACCAGGAAGGCGGCGGCGACGACCCACATCACCGGATTGACCTGCCGGGCTTTGCCGGTGAAGACCTTCAGCAGCACATAGCTGACGAAGCCGAAGGCGAAGCCGTTGGCGATGCTGGACGTCATGGGCATCATGATGATGGTCAGGAAGGCCGGCAGCCCCTCGGAGAAGTCGGTGAAGTCCACGTTCATCACCCCGGTCATCATCAGTGCTCCCACAACCACCAGCGCCGGCGCGGTGGCGAAGGGCGGCACCAGGCCGATCAAGGGCGCGAAGACGAGGGCCACCAGGAACATCGCCGCCGTGGTCATTGCCGTCAAGCCGGTACGGCCGCCCTCGGCGATGCCGGCGGCGCTTTCCACGTAGCTGGTCACGGTGGAGGTGCCGAACAGGGCGCTGAGCATGGTGCCGATAGCGTCGGTGGTCAGGGCCCGGTCGAGGTTCTCGATCTCGCCGTCGGGCTTAATCAGGCCGGCCCGCATGGTCAGGCCGATCAGCGTGCCCATGTTGTCGAAGAGCTCAACGATGGTGAAGGTGAATATGATGGAGAAGATACCGTAGTGCCAGGCGCCCGCCAGGTCGAGCTGGCCAAAGGTCGCGGCCATCGAGGGGAACCGGAGGCTCATGATGTCGCTGATGCCGGAGGGAGCCGGGGAGACGCCCAGGGCGATGGAAAGTGCCGTCACGGTGGCGATGCCGATCAGGATGGCTCCGCTTACGCCGCGCGCCATCAACGCCCCTGTCAGTACCAGACCGAAGCAGGAAAGCAGCACCTGGGGCGAGGTCACGTGGCCCAGCGTCAGGTAGGTTACCGGGTCCGCCACGATGAGGCCCGTTCCCTTGAGGCCGATGAAAGCGATGAATAGCCCGATGCCGACGCCGATGGAACTCTTGAGGTTCTGGGGCACGGCCTGGATGATCGCCTGCCGGAGACCGCCCAGCGTCATCAGGAAGAAGCAGATGCCGGAGAAGAAGACGCCGCCCAGCGCGACCTGCCACGGCAGGTGCAGCGTGCCGACCACGTAGTAGGCGAAGAAAGCGTTGAGGCCCATACCCGGCGCCAGGGCCACCGGGTAGTTGGCGGCAATGCCCATCATGGCGGTGGTCAGGGCCGCCACCCAAATCGTGGAGGCGATGGCGGCTTCCTTCGGGATGCCGGCGTCGGCCAGAATGTTGGGATTGACGAACAGAATGTAGGCGACGGAGATGAACGTCGTCAGGCCCGCCACCATCTCGGTGCGGACGGTGGTTTTCTTTTCGGTGAGATGGAAGAATTTGTCCAGGAAGCCCTGGGAACTGGTTTCGGCTGTCATAGATACGCCTTCCCTCCGGTTGAAGTTATGTTCACGAGATGTTCTCATTATAGCAAGTCGGGCGCGTTTAAGCAATCCGCCGCTACGCGTTTACCGATGAGGCGGCGATTTTTCTAAAGGAAAAGAGGGGTGCCGCTACCGGCGACCTTTCGATGGAACGCTTGCCGGAAAAAACTCCGCATTGACAAGCGTTGGAAAAGATGATATGATAACAAAAGTCTGAGGGGCGTTCCCTCGTACCGGAGTGGTACTCAAGTGGCTGAAGAGGACGGTTTGCTAAATCGTTAGTGGGGCAACCCAGCGGAGGTTCAAATCCTCTCCACTCCGCCAGTTCGCAAGAAACCGGGCATTGGATTTCCGATGCCCGGTCATTTTTTCTTATGGCGCGGATCGATTTACAAAAGAGCCCGGGGCCGATCTTTTGAGAACCGATCGCAAAACGACGCTGACGTGAGGCGGGGAATCGTGCCGGGCGCAAAATCTTTCTGGTTCGGGTAATGATGTAGTTTCCCTTTACCGGTTTGGCACGTTTGTATGGAAGCCCGTCCCCGAAATCCTTGAATCTGTCGTTCTTCATGCCGGAGGGAAGTGAATTTGTGTCAATCTGTTCCATATCCGGAACGCAGGAAGGTTGATTAATACGTCGCGTCATTCTCTGCCGGAATGGCTTTTTCCCGGCAAATCATCAGAGTTCTTCATGGGACGTATTCTATCATGCTCCGCCGCGCCGGCCCGGACTAAACCGCCGGCAGGGGGCGCCGGATTGACAGCGGCGGGGGAAAGGGGCTACAATAGCTCTGTGACAGCGTTGGCTGTTCTGTTTATATTGGGAAGGAATGCGCGAGGAAGGGACGGTGGGGCCGGCATGATGGCCTTTGATATCATTGGGACGCTGGCGTTCGCGATCCTGGGGGCCTGGGAGGGCGTCCACAAGGGACTGGATATCCTCGGGGCGGCGATTTTGGGGCTGCTTACGGCGGTGGGAGGCGGTCTGGTGCGGGACGCGGTGCTGTCCAATACGCCGCCGATGATTTTCCGCAACCCGTTCTATATCCTGGTGAGTCTGGCGGGCGTGGCGATGGTCCTGGTGACGCGGCCTGGCCTGCGGCGGGCGGTCCGGACGGTGCGGCACGGCGGCCGGGCACAGGTGGCGGCGCTGCACCGGCGGCTGAGGGCACTTAACCTCTTCGTACAGGTGTGCGACGCCATCGGTCTCGGAGCCTTCGCGGCGGCGGGGGCGGATATGGCAGCGGCGACGGGGCACAACAACCTGCAGACGGTACTGTTCGTCGGGACGGTGACGGCGGTGGGCGGCGGCATTCTGCGGGATATCTGCATCCAGAAGACGCCCAGCGTATTCTATAAGGAAATATACCTCACGGCGGCGCTTCTGGGGGCCTTTGGTTACTATCTGGCGCTGCCCCGGCTGGGAGAGACGCCGGCGCTCTATCTCGCCTTCGCGGTGACGACGGGGCTGCGGCTTCTGGCCATCCGCTTCCACTGGAGCCTCCCCCGGGCGTGACGGGTAGGTTGACTCGGTGTAATGTTTTGCCAGGCGCAGCGCGGTGCTCTCCCCCGCCGCTCCGGGACGACGCTTCCCCGCTCCTCCGGAAACGGAGGGCGGGGTTTTTTAGATTCCCCCTATGCGGTAAAAAAATTTTTCATTATAATATAGCAGGAATAATTGTCGCTGTCTCGAAGTATATAAAGATTAAGAAATGCGTGAAAAAGCGTTTTTCGATTTGAAGTTTCCCCGGGGAGGGCTTGCGGGAAAAGGTTTCTTCCCGTGCGGAAAGGGAGGCCGCGTCATGCAGTTCATTGAAAGGGTGTTTACCCGGGAGGAGAATTGTACCGGGTGCAATAAGTGCATAGCCGCTTGTCCCGTGGACTGCGCGAATCAGGTGTACGTCGCTGACGACGGGACCCGCAAGGTCCGGGTGGACAGCCAATACTGCATCCAGTGCGGGGCCTGCCTGAAAGTCTGCGACCACGGCGCCCGGGATTATCTCGACGATACGGAAGCCTTTTTCAGGGACCTGGCGGCGGGCGAGGAGATCAGCGTGGTGTCGGCGCCTTCGGTGCTGGTGAATTTCCCGGAGGAGAAGCGTCTCTTCGGCTGGCTGGCGTCGCTGGGGGTGCGTCATTTCTACGACGTGTCGCTGGGGGCGGACATCACGACCTGGGCGTATCTGCGCGTCATGGAGCGGGACGGGCTTTCCTCCGTCATCTCGCAGCCGTGTCCCAGCATCGTGAATTACTGCGAACGGTACCTGCCGGAGATCCTGCCGTCGCTGGCGCCCATCCAGAGCCCGCTGATGTGCCTGGCGGTTTTCCTCCGGAAATACTGCGGGCTGACGGGGCGCATCGCGTTCCTCTCCCCCTGCATCGCCAAGGGCGAGGAGATCATCAATCCCAATACCCACAATCTGGTGCAGTACAATGTGACCTTCACCAAGCTGAAGCGCTACGTCGCGGCGGAGGGTGTCGACCTTCAGGCTTTCCCGCCCCGGGATTTCGAAGGGATGCCGGCGGGCGTCGGCCTCGTTTTCAGCCGGCCGGGGGGCCTGCGGGAGACGGTGCGGATTACCAACAGCGATCTCTGGATCCGACAGATCGAGTCGGCAAAGCGCGCCTATCCGTACCTGCATGAGTACCGGGCACGCCAGCAGGCGGGCCGGCCGGTGCCGGGGCTGGTGGATATCCTGAACTGCGCCGGCGGCTGCAATCTGGGCACGGGTACGGACCGGGACGTCGACCTTGATGACATCGACTGGCAGACGAACCGCACCAAGGCGGAGAAAGAAGCGGCGCAGGTGAAGCGCCAGGGCGAGGCGGTGGTGTACGCGCCCTTTAGCTACTTCGACACCCATCTGAAGCTGGAGGATTTCCGACGGGAATACGAGAACTGCGATGTCCACGGTTTCTTCCGCCCGGACGAGAACCTGGAGACGGCTTTCGAGAGCCTCCAGAAGCGGACGCCGGAGTCCCGGGAAATCAACTGCCACGCCTGCGGCTACGGGAAGTGCTGGCGGCTCGCCCAGGCGCTCAAGCGCGGGATCAACGTGCCGGAGAGCTGCATCGACTTCGAGCGCAGCCAGCTCAAATATGACCGGCTGACCCGGCTCCTGAACCACGGCGAGATGGAGATCGTGCTGAAGCGGCTGGTCAAGACACTGCACCTCAAGGGGCTCGGGTTCTCGCTCATCATGCTGGACGTGGACGATTTCAAGCTGGTCAACGACCATTACGGACACGACGCCGGCGATATCGCGCTGCGGACCGTGTCCGAGGTCATCAGCCGTTACATGCGGCCGACGGACTTCGCCGGGCGCTGGGGCGGCGACGAGTTCGCCATCGCGCTGCCGGGGATGGGGCGCGACGATGCTATGGTCCTCGCCCGGCAAATCCGGGAGGCGGTGATGCGGCTGGAGGTCCTGCCCGGCAACGAGCGCGTCCGTCTCAGCATGGGCGTGGCCGAGACGCAGCCCCTGGATGACTTCGCCGACATCTTCCAGCGGGCCGACCGGGCCCTCTACCGGGCGAAGCGATACAAGGGCCGGGGCCCCGGTGTTTATACCGACGAGGAGAACGACTAGCCCGGACGAATCAAGTTTTTGACAGAGCGTATGTAGTATCCGTTTTTGACAGGCTGTTCATTTTTCCAGCGAAAAGGAGGCGGATTCGTGAAAGAGTACACATTCCACTACGGCCGAGGCACGAAGAGTTTCTCCCTTGACGAGTCGCGGGTGCTGAAGGAAATCCGGATGCCGGAACTGCCGCTGGTGACCGACGTCAAGGCGGCGGTGCTCGACGCCATCTATCATCCCATCGGCACCAGGCCCATCAACGAGATCGTGAAGGCCGGAGACACCGTGACCTTCATCTGCAACGACCCGACCCGGGTGGCCAATAGCTTCGATTTCATGCCGGTCTTCGTCGATGAGATGAACAAGCTCGGCGTGCCCGACGAGAATATGCAGATCGTTTTCTCCCTTGGCACCCACCGACTGATGACGGAGCAGGAAATGAAGGAGGCCGTGGGCGAGAACGTGGCCTCGCGGCTCAAGATGTACAACAGCGACGCCAGCGTGCCGTCGGATTTCGAGTATTTCGGGACCACGAGCCGCTTCACGCCGGTGCTCATCAACAAGCGCATCTGCCACAGCGACCACGTGATCCTCACCGGCACCATCGTCCACCACTATTTCAGCGGTTACGGCGGCGGGCGCAAGGCGGTGCTGCCGGGCTGCGCGGCCATGGAGACGGTGCGCCACAACCACAGTTTCATGCTCGATCCCCGGGCCGGTCTCGGCAAGGCCGAAGGCAACCCGGTTTATGACGACCAGATGGAGGGCGTGGCCCTCTGGGCGAAGGGACGCAGCGTGTTCCTGTTCAACGCCATCCTCGACGCCGAGCACCGCTTCCTGAAGATGTTCGCCGGCGATTACGTGAAGGCCCACGTCGAGGCCTGCAAGTTCGTGGACGAGGCTTACGGCGTAAGGATCGACAAGCAGGCCGACGTGGTCATCGCCAGCTGCGGCGGCTATCCGAAGGACATCAACGTCTATCAGATGCAGAAGACGATGGACAACGCCGTGCTGGCGGCGCGCGAGGGCGGCGTCGTGGTCCTGCTGGCGGAGTGCGAGGAAGGCAGCGGCAGCAAGGTGCTGGAGGAGGTCTGCCGCCGGCTGGGCTCCATCGAGGCCATCGAGGAAGACGTGGCGAAGCGCTTCGTGATCGGGCAGAACAAGGCCTACGCCGTCACCCGGTTGATGAAGAAGGCCCGATTCATTCTGGTGACCGGCCTCGACCGGCAACTGGCGAAGGAGATGCTCTTCACCGGCGCCGTGGATACGGTGGAGGAAGCGCTGAAGATGGCGGAGGAATACGTGGGCAAGGACTACAACGTAATCCTGATGCCCACCGGCAGCCTGACCGTGCCGCTCTATGAGGGATAAGAAGACAGATGGAAGATGGGAAAGGCGCTGGTTCGCCGGGGAAAATGGCCCGGCGGCCGGCGCCTTTTTTTGGCAAAGAATAAGTTTTTGACAGAGTGAAAAATGGTTGACGCGATTCGGGCGAGGGTATGATGGTTGGCGTCTGTCCCGCCTTTTTTGTGCGTCGCGGCAGGAATCCGCCCGGCCGCGGCGAATGAATAGAGCAGCAAACAGAAAGGAGGCGCTGGCCGGGCGACGGCCAGCGACGGTATATGCGGAAATCCCTGCTTCAGAGCGACACCTTCCTCTACGCCACCGAATTCTTCGCCGGTATGTCGGTGATGGCGGTGGAGCTGGGGGCCAGCCGTCTTCTGGCCCCCTACTTCAGTTCTTCCCAGATCGTCTGGACCATCATCATCGGCACCATCATGATCGCCACCGCCCTTGGCAACCTCTGGGGCGGGCGCTCGGCCGACCGGGACCCGGACCCGGCCCGTCTTTACCGGCGGCTCATCGTCGCCGCCCTCTGGATCGCCGCCGTCCCCTTCCTCGGCAAGTACGTCATCCTGGCCATCGGCGGGTTGCTGGTCGTGGCCATCGACACCAACCTGCTCATCGCCTCGGCCTTCCTCTCCTGCCTGGCAATCTTCGTCTTCCCGCTGTTCCTGCTGGGGACGGTGACGCCGTGCCTGGTGAAATACTGCACCGCGAATCTCGCCCACAACGCCCGCGTCGTCGGCCGGCTCGGCGCTTTCCAGACGGTGGGCAGCATCCTCGGGACCTTCCTGCCGACTTTCGTGACGATTCCCGCCTGGGGCACGGCAGCCAGCTTCCTGGTCTTTTCCGGCGTGCTGCTGGCGCTGGGGCTGGCGTATTTCCTCGGCCGCGGCGATGCCCGCCGGCCGCTGGCCGCCACCGTCGCCCTTTTCTTCGCTCTGAGCTTCCTGGGAACGCGTAGCGGCTTCGCCTTCTGGGTGCCGGGGCTGCGCTATGAGGGGGAATCCATTTACAACTACCTGCAGGTGCGCGAGACGGAAAGCGCCACCATCCTCTCGACCAACGTCCTGTTTGGCATCCAGTCCATCCTGCCGAAAGGCGGCGGGCTTTCGGGCCGGATGTATTTCGACTACGTTCTGGCGGCGCCGGTGCTGCTGGCGGAGGACCGGCCGCTGGACATCCTGGTCCTCGGCAACGGGGCGGGGACCTTCGCCCGCCAGTGCCGCCAGATTTTTCCTCAGCACCGGCTGACCGGCGTCGAGATCGACGAGAAGATCACCGGCCTCGCCCGGCGCTTTTTCGAGTTGCCCGATGACGTCCCTGTCGTCACTTACGACGGCCGGGCCTACCTGCAGGCGGATCAGCGTCGCTACGACGTGATTTTCGTGGACGCCTATCAGGACATCACGATCCCGTTCCAGATGAGCTCGGTGGAGTTCTTCCGGCTGGTGCGCGACCATCTGGCGCCGGACGGCGTCCTGGTGGTGAACTTCAATATGCGGACCGAGGGAGCGGAGGGGATCAACGCCTGCCTCACGGCGACCATCGGCGCCGTCTTTCCCGCCGGGCGCGTCATCGACGCCGGCGTCACGAACCGCCTGCTCTTCGTCTCCATGGACGAGACCTTCCCCGACCGTCTGGCGCCCAAAGCCGCCGCCCTCTCCCACCCGGAGCTGCGGACGCTGATGGCGCGCCTGGCCCGGGAGTGGCAGCCGCCCCGCGCCGGCGGCCAGATCCTCACCGACGACCGCGCTCCGGTGGAACTGTTGGGCATGAAGGCCATCGACGCCATCATCCGCCGCGAGACCGGCTACTACCGGAAAATCCTGCGGGAAGAAGGGTTGAAAGGCCTGATGGACGCTCTGTAAAAAATAAAAGGGACGCGTTGCCATTGACAAACGGCGTTCGA
>JAEEGN010000270.1 GCA_016280345.1 Selenomonadaceae bacterium
ATCCCCAAAGGATAAAGATTCGGGGAGCTCTCCGACCCGTCCCAGACTATCCTGACGCCCTTGGTTGCGAAGCGGGAAAAGGTCGTAAGCGGGCTCTTCATAAGGATGTGCCTTCAAAAGCGCCTTTAGGACAGACTTCTCCATTGACACTGGAAATATAGTCTCTATCCGGGCTTCCTTGACCCGTTCCAGGCGCCCCTCCTGTCCAAGGAAGGGATGGGTGCCCGGTCCGGGACGAAATGTCCCTTCTCCTTCGGCACGAAATGTACAATCACTGTAACGGCCGATATGCCCAGCTCCGGCCCGGCAGATTGCCTGCCGTACCTCTTCCGCCTGTTCTTGGGGAACATAGACTGCAAGTTTTTCCAATGGCTCCTCCGCAGTAACGGAAAACGGACCGAGATTCATCAGTCCCAGCCGATTTGCCAGCACGTCATTTACGCCACCGGCTGCAATATCGAGATTCGTATGCGCTGCGAAAACCGCGATATTATTGGCTATGAGCCGGGAGATGAGTCTCCCCTCAGGAAGGTCGGTACGGATTTTTTTCAAGGAGTGGAAAATCAGCGGATGATGGGACACAATCATATCGAAGTCCCCGGCAACCGCTTGATCCACTGTTTCCTCCCGCACGTCCAGGCAAACGAGGAGCCGTTTAACCTCCTGAGAGGGACATCCCAAAATAAGGCCTGGATTATCCCACTCTTCCGCCAGCTTCTTCGGCGCCAGTTTTTCCAGAACATCCATGATGACCTGGCATTTTACCATTTGAGACTCGCCTCCAAGAATTCAATTTCCTGCCGTATTATCCGATATTTTTCTGTTCCCATCGCCGTCTCGCTCCGTGCCATTCCTGCCATTGCCCGCCGCCTCCGCTCAAGGAGTTCTCCGATATAACGCCGGAGGTGCGACGGCCTATCCCGCCACAGACAGGGACCAATCAAAAGCATTCCATCCGGCGGCATCGGTTCCTCCCCCGGCTCGGCAGCCATGATAGTATAGAGTCTTCCCTCCGCCTCGGCCAGAGACTCCGCCGTGATATGCCAGTGGTTCCCGTAAAGCCATCGCCGAAGGAGGGGTATATCGCTCATGGGCTGGAGAATCAACCGTTCCAGCTCTGCTAAAATATGCGGTGCATTTTCAAGGATTGAAAGGATGAGTTCCCCGCCCATACCACAGACACAGACAGTATCCACCTCACCCGGTGCCAGCGCAAAAAGCCCATCCCCCTGACGAACAGGAATCTCGTTTGCAAGTCCCACCACTGCCAATGTCCGTCTCGCCGCCTCACATGGCCCGGCGTTCTTGTCTGTCGCGATGACCTTTACAGCTTTTCTTTCCATCCGCAGGATCATTGCCAGATAGGCATGGTCCGAACCGATATCCGCCACCCGGCACCCAAACGGTACCATCGCTGCGACAGCCCGAAGGCGTTCGTCCAGCCGCATAATCTCCCCCCTCTCAGCCATTTAATAAAGGCGTGCCAGATACAAGCAATCCGACACACCTTAACGATTCCCCTCAATCACTTTTCCCATCTTCCGTCATTCCGGTCTCACACATCCGATACGCCGTATCCTCATCAATCAGCCGTAACATGATGGACGCATACCGAGGGTCGAACTGACTGCCACTGCCTTTTTCGATTTCCTTCCGCACCGTTGTCTGCGGCAGGATTCCCCGGTAGCTCCGGTTCGAGGTCATCGCGTCATAAGCGTCCGCCACAGCGATAATTCGGGCCGTTTTGGGAATCGCATCTCCCACCAGACCGTCCGGATACCCCTTCCCATCATAACGTTCATGATGATAACGGGCCCCCTGGAAAAGATCTGGCGCCGCCTTGATTAGGTGCAGGATGTCTGAGCCAATGACCGTGTGGGATTGGATTACCTTGTACTCTTCATCCGTCAAACGCGCCGGCTTATTGATGATGGCTTCCGGGATTCCAACCTTCCCAATGTCGTGCAGGAGTCCCATGGTGTAGATTTCCTCTTGTTCTTCTTCCGATGCCCCGTCAACACGGGCAAGGCAACGGGAATATTCCGCCACCCGCTCTGAATGTCCATGGGTGTACTTATCTTTCGCATCGATGGTCTTGGCCAATGCCAGTACCATCTCCCGAAAAATGCGCACCGTAGTCGCCAACCGTTCCTCGGCAAGATTGGTCTGCCGCCGGACCTCTTTGGCAAGATTATCCTGGAGGTATTCATAGCGCAAGACGCGGCTCACCCGTTGCCGGATGGCCGAGGGAATGATAGGCTTGCGAACAAAATCGGTGGCGCCGGCCAAAAAACCCTCTGCCTCTAGTTCCGATTCAATTGTCCCGGTTAGGATGATGACCGGTATATCCGCCAAACGCCGTTGTTGCTTCATCTTCCGCAAGACTTCGAAGCCATCCATTCCTGGCATCTGAAGGTCCAGGAGCACCAGGTCCGCCTCATGCCAACTCAGCCAGGCAAGCGCTTCCTTACCAGAGGAGGCACCTGTGATCTCCGCCTCGGCGGCAAATATTTTTTTCATTTGAGTGAGGCTCGTCGCGTCATCATCTACAGCGAGAAGACGCGGCTTCCTGCCGCCATAATCCAATTCTGTCATCATTCCGCCCCCGGTTGACCAGAATCTCTGACCGTGTACAATCGGCGCCGAGAAACATCTCTTTTGGGGTTATTATATACAACTCGCGATAAAAACACAACCTGCCGCCAAATACAACGCGGCCTGTTCCTAACAACTGCACAATATGAGCCGATTGTGCCCTAAAATTGACTTCCTTGTCAATTTATGATATTATGCAGGCGGAAAAGTTTACCTTTGAAATTGGTCCTGTGAGGCTGATAAAGGAAGCATACCGCTTAAAGATATTTATTCGAGCTTGTGAGCTTTCTTATGCCTTCGCGTGAGAAAGCTCTTTCTTTTTTGCGGGCACAGGGCGTTTGACCTTTACTGAAAAGGAGTTGATTCGCTTGGGAAAGAGCAATGTTTCACTGCGGGGAAAGCACATCTTGGGCCTGGAGGATTTCACGCCGGATGAAATTGAAATGGTGCTTCTGACCGCCCGGGAAATGAAAAACATCATTCACCGCGACATCAAGAAGGTCCCGGCGCTCCGGGGAAAATCGATTGTGACGCTATTCTATGAGCCCAGTACCCGCACACGTTCCTCGTTCGAAACGGCCGGAAAATACCTTGGCGCCGATGTGGTGAACATTACTGCCGGCACCAGCAGTATTGTGAAAGGCGAAAGCCTCCGGGATACCCTGCTCACCGTCGAAGCCATGGGCTTTGATGCCATCGTCATGCGCCATAAGGAAGAAGGTGCGGCCGCCTATGCCGCCAAGGTTGTTTCTCATCCGGTCATCGTCAATGCCGGCGACGGCGCCCACGCGCATCCGTCACAGGGACTCCTGAATCTGTTCACCCTGCTGGATCACAAAGGACATCTAAAAGGGCTCAAGGTCGCCATCATCGGCGATATCCTTTACAGCCGCGTTGCCCGGTCGGATATCCAGGGAATGCGTAAAATGGGAATCGAAGTCCATCTGGCTGGTCCCCGGACACTGCTTCCGCGCTTTCTCGCGGAGGAGCCCGGCATTTTCGTACATGACCGTATCGAAGAGGCCATTGAAGGAGCGGACGCAATCAACGTGCTTCGTATCCAGCTCGAGCGGCAGAAAGCCGGTCTTTTCCCCTCCCGTCGGGAATACGCCCGCATCTTCGGCCTGAATCAAGAGCGGCTGAAGCTGGCAAAGCCGGACGCACTGGTGCTGCACCCCGGCCCGATGAATAAAGGCCTGGAAATCTCTCCTGACATCGCTTACGGGAACCAATCTGTGATCCAGGAGCTCGTTGAGAACGGTGTTGCCATTCGTATGGCACTTTTAACCTTGATCCTGACAGGAGGGAAGAACCGTGAAGCAGATCATTAAAGGTGGGCGCGTGATCGACCCAGCCAACAATCTGGATAAACCCCTCGATATTCTGATAGAGCATGGTATAATCGCCGCCATCGGCAAAGATATCGTTGACGAAGAAGCGGAGATCATCAATGCGGCCAACAAAATCGTTGTCCCCGGCCTCATCGATATGCATGTCCACCTACGCGAGCCGGGGCAGGAAGCGAAGGAGGACTTTTACTCGGGCACCCGGGCAGCGGCCGCGGGAGGCTTCACGCGAATCGCGACCATGCCGAATACGAGTCCGTCCGTAGACAATGCGGCTCTCATTCGCAGTCTCCAGAAGCAGGCAGCCGATACCGGCATTGTCCATGTGGAAATCATTGGTGCTCTGACAAAAGGACAACAGGGGCAGGAGCTGGCCGAAGTCGGCGATATGGCGGCAGCGGGCGCAGTGGCCTTTTCCGACGACGGCCATTACGTCCAGCGGGCCAAAGTTCTTCTGAACGGCCTTGATTATCTTCGCGCTTTCGATAAGGTCATCATCAATCACGACGAAGAAAGCTCTCTGGTTGAGGACGGCTCGATGAATGAGGGCCATCGGAGCGCCATGCTGGGTATGAAGGGGCGTCCCACGGTAGCGGAGGATATTGCTGTCGCCCGGGATATCATGTTGGCGGAGTATGCCGAAGCCCGTGTCCATGTGGCCCATATCAGTTCCGCCCGAGCCATCGATCTCGTGCGGCAGGCAAAAAAACGCGGCGTCAAAGTTACAGCGGAAGTGACGCCCCATCATCTGACGATGACGGAAGACTGTGTCGATCTCACCGACAGTGCCACCAAAGTCAATCCGCCGCTCCGTACGAAGGCGGACATCGAAGCAGTATTGGCGGGTCTCAAGGACGGCACCATCGACGCCATCGTAACCGACCATTCGCCCCATGCCGAGGAAGAGAAAGACCGGGAATACGCCTTGGCCCCCAGTGGTTTTCCGGGATTGGAAACAGCTATCGGAGTGCTGCTGACAGACCTTTATCATACCGGCAAACTCGATCTCATGACGCTGATTTCGAAGATGACCGCTGAGCCATCCCGCATTTTTGCTCTGGATGGCGGTACTCTTGCAACCGGTACCCCGGCAGATATCACCCTTTTGGATTTGAACCACGAATGGGTTGTGGATCCGTCAGATTTCTATACCAGAGGCACCCATTCGCCTTTTGCCGGACGAAAGCTAAAAGGGCGCGCCGTACTGACCATGGTAAGTGGCCGTGTTGTGATGCGCGACGGAAAAATCATTGACTGAGAGGAGGGTCCAGTTTGAAGGGAAAGCTGCTGTTGGAAGATGGAACCGTTTATCCGGGCCGTCTGCTCAATAATATCAAAGCGACAGGCGAAGTCGTGTTCAATACCGGCATGACCGGCTACCAGGAAATCCTGACCGATCCCTCTTACTGCCGCCAGATCGTGACCTTGACCTATCCTCTGATCGGTAACTACGGTGTAGCAGAGCTTTTCATGCAATCCCGGAAATCCTTCGTCAATGGCTTTGTCATCGGCGAGCTTTGTGAGAACGGTAGCAATTGGCGATTGGAGGATTCGCTGACACATTTCCTGACAAAGCAGGGCATCCCCTGCCTCTATGATGTGGACACCCGGGCTGTGACGCGACACATCCGCTCGGCGGGTACCATGAAAGGCATCATTGTGGCCGATGATGCCGCTCAGACGGAAATTGACGAACTCTTGACAGTCCCCATCAAGAAAGAGGTCGTCAGCGAAGCCACTACCCCGGAAATCTATACGATGGATAACGAAGGGCCTCATGTAGTTGTCATGGACTTCGGCATCAAGACGAATATTCTGAAATCCCTGCACAACGGCGGATGCCGGCTGACAGTTGTCCCCGCGACGGCGACCGCGGAAGAAGTACTGGCTTTGGCACCAGACGGCATTTTCTTCTCCAACGGCCCGGGGGACCCAAAGGATATCCCGGATGTCATCGCCAACATCAAGAAGCTCATCGGACAGAAACCCCTTTTCGGCATTTGCCTGGGCCATCAGCTTTTGGCGCTGGCCCAAGGCGCCGATACCTACAAGCTGAAGTTCGGTCACCGCGGATCCAACCAGCCGGTAAAAAACCTTTTGACCGGACGGGTTCAGATTACCTCGCAGAACCACGGCTATGCGGTGGACGCCACCTCACTCGAGGGACTACCGCTCGAAATCACCCATATTTCCGTAAACGACGGAACGGTGGAAGGGATACGGCATAAAGATTTGCCTCTATTCTCAGTGCAGTTTCATCCTGAGGCGTCGCCGGGCCCGGATGACAACACCTATCTGTTTGAGCAGTTTTTCCAGATGCTGCCGAAGGGGGCTTAAATCGTGCCGAAGAAAGAATACCTGAAAAAAGTCATGGTCATCGGCTCCGGTCCCATCATCATCGGCCAGGCGGCGGAGTTTGACTACGCCGGCTCTCAGGCCTGCCGAGCGCTGAAAGAAGAAGGCCTGGAAGTGGTACTCGTCAACAGTAACCCGGCCACTATCATGACTGATACCCATATCGCTGACCGTGTATACATTGAGCCTCTGACGGTTGATTTTTTGGAAGAAATCATCAGCAAGGAGCGTCCCGACGGACTTCTTGCTACATTGGGCGGACAGGCCGGTCTTAATCTGGCAGTAAAACTCGCGGAAAAAGGCATCTTGGAAAAATATTCCGTTGAGTTGCTTGGCACTTCGCTTTCTGCCATCAAGAAGGCCGAAGACCGGGAACTCTTCAAGGAAACGATGGCGAAGATGGGCGAACCGATTCCCGAGAGCCTGATTGTCGAAGACGTGGAATCGGCAGTGCATTTCGCCAGCGAAATCGGCTACCCAATCATCGTACGCCCCGCCTATACCTTGGGAGGTACCGGTGGCGGCATCGCCGACAATGAAGAGGAACTCATCGAAATTGTCATCAAGGGCCTCAAGTACAGCATGATTGGCCAGGTGCTCATCGAACGCAGCGTGGCCGGCTGGAAGGAAATCGAATACGAAGTCATGCGGGACGGCAACGATAACTGCATCACCGTCTGCAACATGGAAAACGTGGATCCAGTGGGCGTCCACACGGGCGACAGTATCGTCGTAGCCCCCTCTCAGACACTGACCGATTACGAATACCAGATGCTTCGGAGCGCCAGCCTCCGCATCATCCGGGAACTCGGCATTGAGGGCGGCTGCAACGCTCAGTATGCCCTGGATCCGGACAGCGAGCGCTATTACGTTATCGAGGTCAACCCTCGAGTCAGCCGCTCCTCAGCGTTGGCTTCCAAAGCTACCGGCTACCCCATCGCCAAAGTTTCGGCGAAAATCGCCATTGGCTATACCCTGGATGAGATTACCAACGCTGTCACTCAAAAAACCAAGGCCTGCTTTGAGCCAGCACTCGATTACTGCGTGGTTAAGTTCCCTCGCTGGCCTTTCGATAAATTCGTTTATGCCGATCACACTCTGGGTACTCAGATGAAAGCAACCGGCGAAGTCATGTCCATCGACCGGAATTTTGAAGGAGCGTTGCTGAAAGCGGTGCGTTCACTGGAAATTGGCGTCCACCGCTTGCACATTGACATTCTTGACGAATGGGACGATGCGCGGGTAAAGAAGAATCTCCACCGCATCAATGACCAGAGG
>JAEEGN010000271.1 GCA_016280345.1 Selenomonadaceae bacterium
CAACGCCGGTATCAACACCGTGATCATCAAACTTTGAAGGAAACGGCAATACAGGCCGGTCCCTGCCGGAATGGGACAGCCGGTCACGGGGCTTGCCCCCCGGACAGGGCGATCGGCCTTTTACAGATACGAAATGGTCTGTATAAATTTCGGCAGCGGCGTATCCTTTTCGGAGAGTTGGCCTAGAGGCTTTCGGCGCGGTTCCGCCCCGGCGTCAATTTTCCGGCACAGGATTGCGTCCTGCAAGGAAGGGGTTTCTTATGAAGAGATATTTTATCATCGCGCTGGTCACCATCCTGGTGCTGGCAGTTGGCATCGTGGGTTACGGCACATGGCTGAACTCATCCAGTGAAAGCATCATCACGCAGCGGATGTCGGAGCGGAAGATGACGCTGTCCGGAGCCGTGGCGACGCGGCGGGACATCCTGCCTGTCGTTCGCTGGAAGACCGTCAGTCTTTACTCGGACATCCATACCGACGTAGTCGCGCAGGTGGACGGCATCGTCGCGGAAACCTTCGTTCAGCGGCAGCAGCTGATCTCGGAAGGAGACCCCGTCATGCGCGTCGTCAATGAGGACGTGCCGATCAAGCTACGCCAGGCGGACGGCAGTCTCGCGAAAGCGCAGGCGGAGCTGGTGCGCGCCGAACGCTCCTATATCCGACAGAGTACGCTCTACCAGGCGGACGCGACGCCGAAAGAGCGGCTCGACGAAGCGGAAGCCTATTACCTCACCGCGCAGGCTTCCATCGCCGAACTGGAAGCCCAGAGGAATCTGTATGAAGTCATGGAGGCCCGGCAGATCGTCCGGGCGCCCATCACGGGCCGTATCCTCATGCTCTACCGCACGCCGGGCACCTTTGTCACGGGCGGCACCCCGGTGGCGCTGATGGGGGATTTCACGACGCTGTGGTTCAAGAGCGAGATTCCCGACAATATGGCGCGCTATCTGCTGCCGCTCATGCAGCCGAAGAAAGTGACCTTCGAGCGGACGGACTTTTCCAAGGCCTACGGCACGGAATTCTCCAAAGGAAACGAAGGCCATGAGCAGGAATTTTCCGCCTGGGTGCAGAAAATCTCGCCGCCCCTTTCCGAGCCGGCGGAGATGCGCACCGTGATCCTGGGCATCGACAATGCCTCCGGTGTGCTGGAAGCGCAGACCTATCAGGACATGTACCTGAAGTCGGCCACCCCTGTTTCGGCGCTGACGGTACCGCTGAAAGCGATGACCGACGCCAGCCGTGAATCCATCTACGTCCTCGGCGCGGACGGCAAGCTCGAGCTGCGGAAGGTGGAGGCCGGGGCGGACGACGGCACATATGTGGAAATCCTGTCCGGCATCAACGAGGGCGACGTCGTCGTGACCACCCGGAACGCGAAACTGGTGGCGGGCATGGAAGTCAACGTGATAACGGACGAGCAGAAACAGGAGAAGAAGGAAGAGGTGAAATAAATGGCGGGCAACGAACAGATTTTTAGCCGGGAAGCGCTGGATAAACTGCGTTCACCGGAAAACCTCAGCACCATGATCAAAGTCACGAACCCCGTGGGCTGGATCGGGCTCGCCGCGATGGGCGTGGCGTTCTTCTCGATCCTGCTTTGGTCGGTATTCGGCGCGTTCACCGATCAGGTACAGGGCATGGGCATGTTGGTCGACACCGGCGGCATTGGCGTCATTACCCCCATCTCCGCCGGGAAGATTGAAAAGATTTACGTCTTCGAGGGCGAGCGGATCAAGAAGAATCAGCTTGTCGCGCGGATTTCCCAGCCGGCCCAGGCCGAGGACACGCGCCTGGCCCAGTACGACGTCAATCTGGCCACCAACGAGCGCGAAACGATGGCCCGCGTATCCCAGTACGACGCGAAAAAACATCAGGAGCGCATCAGCCAGGAAATCTACAGCGATTATGACGGCATCGTCACGGAAGTCGCCGTGGCCGAAGGCTCCATGGTGAACGCCGGCTCCACCGTCTGCCGCGTCAGGAAGAGCGAGGAGGAGGGCGGACTTACCGGTATCTTCTACGTCCCGATGACCGCTGCGAACCGGCTGAAACCAGGTATGACGCTTCAGCTCGCGCTGAACGCTACCCAGAGCGAGGCCCAGCAGAAAGACAGCCTGATCGGCGTCGTGGAATCCGTGGGCGAATACCCCGCCAGCCTCGAATCCATGAAGACGCGGCTCGGCAACGATCAGGTCGCCACGTGGTTCACGACCACGCTGCAGGGCGCGGTAGTGGAGACCCGGTTCTCCCTCGTGCCGGACGAAGGCAACCCTTCCGGCTACCTTTGGACCTCCGTCGTCAGCGAGCACGACGAGATCAGGCCGGGCAGCTACTGCACGGGCTTCGCGGTCGTGGACCGCAAGCCGCCGATTGAAAAAGTGTTTTATAAAGCAAGCCGCTGGTTGAGGAGCAGATGAGATGGCCTTACTGGACGCATTGAAAGAAAAGTTCGGGGGCGAGCCCGCAGTAGGGCACCGCGTCAAGACCGAAACCATCTTCCAGATGGAGGCGGTGGAATGCGGTGCGGCTTCGCTGGCGATGATTCTCGCCCATTACGGTCTCTGGATGCCGTTGGAAAAACTGCGCGCGCTTTGCGGCGTAAACCGTGACGGCAGCCAGGCCTCCAACATTCTCCGCGCGGCGAGAGCCGTGGGCTGTGCTGCGGACGGCTACCGCTGGACGGTGGAGCGCCTGCTCGAGCAGCCGGAGAAATACCCGCTGATCATCCATTGGGAATTCTGTCATTTTGTCGTCCTCGAAGGCATTCGGGGCGACACCGTATATATCAACGACCCGGGCATGGGGCATCGCGAGATCGCCATGAAGGACTTCCGCACGTCCTACACCGGCGTATCCCTCTATATCCGGCCCGGCAAAGAATTCAAGCCCGCGGGCAAGCCCTACAGCATCGTTTCCACGATGGCCAAGAAGCTTTGGGAGGACAAATGGGCGGCCATATTCCTCTCGCTGGTGGGCTTGTTCCTTATTGCTCCGGGACTGGCCAGCCCGATCTTCAGCCAGATCTTCCTGGACGACATCCTGAGCAAGACCCATCCGGACTGGCTGTTCAACCTGCTGCTGGCGATGGGCGTCGCCCTCGTCATGAGCTGCGGCCTTTCCTTCCTGCAGTCATGGTGTCTGACGCGATGGCAGGAAAAGCTGACCATCTCGGACTCCAGCAAATTCTTCTGGCATCTGCTCAGGCTGCCCGTGCAGTTCTTCCAGCAGCGCTTCGCCGGTGAGATCGCCTCCCGCGTCGCGTTCCACGAAGCCATTGCCGGGACGCTGTCGGGCTCCATGGCGACCACCGTACTGGACTTCTTCGTCGCCATCTTCTACCTGACGCTGCTGTTCCAGTACAGCGTCTCGCTGACGCTCATCGGTATCGCCTTCAACCTCGTCAACGTGGGGATGTTCTTCCTGCTCCGCAAGAAGCTGGTGGAGCTCTCGATGAAACAACAGCAGGAAGCGGGCAAGACTTACGGCGTCGACATGAACGGCCTCTCCATGATAGAGACTATCAAGGCCAACGGCGACGAAGCCGACTTCTTCTCCAAATGGGCGGGGCACACCGCGAAAACCATGATGGGAGGGCAGGAAATCCAGCTCTTCTCCCAGACGGCGACATTGATCCCGACGCTGCTGGCGGGCGTGAACACCGCCCTGATCATGACCGTGGGCGGCTTCTCCATCATGGACGGCGTGATGACCGCCGGTATCTTCATGGCTTTCCAAAGCCTCATGGGAAAATTCCAGGAGCCCTTCGGGCGCATCCTTTCCCTCGGCCAGACGCTGCAAACCACCGAGATCCAGATGCAGCGCGTCGACGACGTCTACAAATACGAGCCGGATCGTCTGAACTACCCGGAAAACCCGCCGACGGAATTCGACCGTCCGCGCCTTTCGGGGCAGGTGGACATCCGCGAGCTGCGCTTCGGCTACAGCCCGCTGTCACCCCCGCTGCTCGTGAACTTCTCGCTTTCGCTGGCGCCCGGTCGCTGGGTGGCCATCGTCGGCCCCTCCGGCAGCGGCAAATCCACCGTGGCGAAGATCGTCACCGGCCTCTACGAAGAATGGTCCGGCGAGATCCTGTTTGACGGGGTGAACCGCCGGGAAATCCCGCGGAACGTAATCGTGAACTCCGTCTCCTGCGTCGATCAGGACATCTACCTGCTCTCCGGCACCATCCGGGACAACATCACCCTGTTCAACCCGCTGATCCCGAAGAGCGACGTCATCCGCGCGGCGCAGGACGCCTGCATCCATGAGGACATCCTGCAGCTGGACAACGGCTACGAAGCGGAAGTCTCGGAAAGCGGATCGAACTTCTCCGGCGGTCAGCGGCAGCGCATCGAGATTGCCCGCGCGCTGGCCACGAATCCTTCCGTATTGGTGCTCGACGAAGCCACCAGCGCCCTCGACCCGATCGTGGAGGCCCGCATCCTGCAAAACATCCGGCGGCGCGGCTGCGCATGCCTGATCGTCGCCCATCGTCTGTCCACGATCCGGGACGCGGACGAGATCATCGTCCTCGACCAGGGCTGCGTCGTGGAGCGCGGCAACCACAGGGAGCTGATGGCGCTGAACAAAGTTTACGCCCGGCTCATCTCGAACGATAAGAAGGAGGAGGGGAACGCATGAGCGAGACAAATGAAAGCACCTCCCGCACCGTGCGGCTCTTTTCCGGCGAACGCTATGTGCTTGGCGCAGAAGACGCATTTGCCGTGCTGAAAAGCGGCGAAGCGGAAATCTATGCCTCTTCCCATACGGACGTCAGCTCCTCCTACCGGCAGATCTACCTGATCGAGAGAATCCCCGGCGACGCGGTCTTTGCTGCGGCCAGCGACATCGGCTACACGGAGATATTCATCTACGCCGCCTCGGATGTCGAGCTCGAGGTCTATCCGGCCGGCATGCGGAAAAACGCCGATGGGGAAGGGAGCGTAAGCGTCGGGGACCTGCGCGGATGGATTCTCGGCTGGTTCGGCGCGCTGCGCCGGAACGACTGGCTGGGACGCTTCGCAGACCGGGGCTATGAAATGATCTCCCTTTGGGGGACCGAGAAATTCCTCAGTGAAGCGGAAACGGCCGAAGCCCTCTGGCACAGCTTCGATGAACATCAGGAAGTCCTGGAGATGTTCCTGAGCGGTCGTTTCAAGAGAGAGGACACCGACTCGGAAAAACGCCTGCAATACCTGAAAAAGCAGGATGAACAGCTGCGGGCCACAGCCGTCAGGAACCTGCTCGGGCAGGAAGCCATCCTGCCGCAGACCACCTCCATGAAGCACGCGGACATCGACCTCGTGGCCTTCATCGTCGGCTGTGTCGCCCAGCGGCTCGGGATGGAAAGGAAAGACCTGACCATCGACCCGGACATCCTGAAAAACATGGGGCAGACCGAGATCATTCGCCGGTTTTGCCAGAAAGCCGGCGTCGCCATCCGCCTCATCACCCTCGAGCCCGGTTGGGAGCATAACGACTGCGGCACCATACTCGGCTACTACGGCGAAAAGAAAGAACTCTGCGCGCTGATTCCCGAGACGCCGGACAGCTACCGGCTCGTGCTGCAGGGCAACAGCGAGGGGATTCCCGTTACCGAGGAAATCGCGGCAAAGATCGACCCGGACGCCTTCGTCTGCTACGCGGGCTTCCCGGCCCGGAAGCTCAGCGTCAAGGACGTGCTGCACTTCATGTTTACCCAGTGCTGGAAAGCGGACTACCGCACCATCCTGGTCATCAGCATCGTCTCGGGCCTGATCCCGCTCGTCACGCCGATCATCACCCAGACCATTTTCGCGGACATCATACCGATACGCGACTGGGCCGGCCTGGCCACTGTCACGCAGGTCATGATGGTCACTGGCTTCACCACGGCGGCCCTGGGGCTCGTCCGGACAATCGCCGTCATGCGCATCAGCCTGCATCTGGACATGGCTGTGGAAGCGGCCCTCTGGAACCGGCTCCTGTCCCTGCCGACGAAATTCTTCCGGCGGTACCAGACCGGCGAGCTGCTGTCCCGCATGGGCGGAATCAACGCCATCAAGAACATGCTGACCGGCTCCTTCGTGGGCAGCGTATTCGGCCTGATCTGCTCCTTCTGGAGCCTCGGCCTCATGTGCTGGTACAGCCTGAAGCTGACCGGCGCGGCTATGCTCCTCTGGTTCGTCTACTTCATCATCATTGCCTTCTGCTATCGGCGGGTACTCGGCTTCCAGCGGGAACTGATCGGCGCGAAGAACGAAACTGCCGGACGTATCCAGCAGCTCTTCTCCAGCCTCGCGAAATTCCGCATACAGGGCGCGGAGACGAGAGCCTTCTACCTCTGGGCGGAAAAATTCGGCGAGGAATGGAAATGGAACCTGAACCTGCGCTGGCAGGGCAACTACAACTCCGTCATCGCCATGGGGCAGCCGGTATTCCTGAATATGCTGCTCTACTACTTCGTCATGAACAGCGTGAACGACCCGGCCTCCGTCGCCAGCGGGAACGCCATCAGCTACTCGAACTACCTGGCGTTCTCGGCGGCCTTCTCCGCGTTCAACGGCACCATCGTCGGATTCGTTCCGCTGGCCATGCAGCTCTTCGGGGCCATCCCGCAGATCGAGAACGTCCGGCCGATCCTCGACGAGGAACCGGAAATCACCGAGGACAAGCAGGATGCGGAAGTCCTCTCCGGCGCCATCGAGGCCAGGCATCTGACCTTCGGCTACAACGACACCAGGGACATCCTGAAGGACGTCTCCTTCAAGATCGTCGCGGGGGAGACCGTGGCCATCGTCGGCCCGTCGGGCTGCGGCAAGAGCACGCTGCTCCGGGTGCTGCTGGGCTTCGAGAAGCCGAAGCAGGGCGCCGTCTACTACGACGGCCAGGACCTTGACGCGCTGTCCGTCGGCAGCGTCCGCTCCCAGATGGGCGTGGTGCTCCAGTCCGGCCAACTCATGGCGGGGGACATCCTGACGAACATCATCGGCACCAAGAAACTCACGGAAGAGGACGCCTGGGAACCTGCGGAGCAGGCGGGCATCGCCGACGACATCCGCATGATG
>JAEEGN010000272.1 GCA_016280345.1 Selenomonadaceae bacterium
CTTCTTCTGGGCGATCGGCAAGAACTACTTCATGGAAATCGCGAAGATGCGCGCGGCTCGCGTACTCTGGGCGAAAATCGTCAAGCAGATGGGCGGTACCAACGACAAGTCCATGGCTCTGCGCACGCACAGCCAGACTTCCGGTTGGTCGCTTACCGCGCAGGATCCGTTCAACAACGTCGCCCGCACGGCGATGGAGGCTATGGGCGCGGCTCTCGGCCACACCCAGTCGCTGCACACCAACGCGCTCGACGAGGCCATCGCGCTGCCGACCGACTTCTCGGCCCGCATCGCCCGCAACACCCAGCTCTACATCCAGGATGAGACGCAGGTCTGCAAGATCATCGATCCGTGGGGCGGCTCCTACTACGTCGAGGCCCTCACCAACGAGATCATCCGCCGGGCCTGGGCGCATATCCAGGAAGTCGAGTCCCTGGGCGGCATGGCGAAAGCCATCCCGACCGGCCTGCCGAAGATGCGTATCGAGGAAGCGGCGGCCCGCCGCCAGGCCCGCATCGACTCCAACAACGAGGCGATCATCGGCCTGAACAAGTACCGTCTGGAGAAGGAAGACCCGCTGGAAATCCTCGCCATCGACAACACCGCCGTGCGCAACGCGCAGGTGGAGCGCCTCGAGAAGCTGCGCCGCGAGCGCAACGAGGACGACGTCCGCGCCGCCCTCGAAGCCATCACGAAGGCCGCCGAGGACCGCAAGAACGGCAATCTGCTGGAGTGCGCCGTCGAGGCTGCCCGCGTCCGTTGCTCGCTGGGTGAGATTTCCGACGCCGTGGAGAAGGTCTCTGGCCGTTACCAGGCCGTCATCCACACGATTTCCGGTGTCTATTCCTCCGAGTTCACCGACAAGAGCGCCCTGGAGAAAGCCCGGGCCATGGCCGACGAGTTCGAGAAGCTCAGCGGCCGTCGTCCGCGTATCTTCGTCGCCAAGATGGGCCAGGACGGCCACGACCGCGGCCAGAAAGTCATCGCCTCGTCCTTCGCCGACATGGGCTGGGACGTCGACGTGGGACCGCTGTTCCAGACGCCGGAAGAAACCGCGCAGGACGCGGTGGACAACGACGTCCACATGGTCGGCTTCAGTTCGCTGGCGGCCGGTCACAACACCCTGCTGCCGGAGCTCGTTCAGGAGCTCAAGAAGCGCGGCCGCGACGACATCATGGTCGCCATCGGCGGCGTCATCCCGGTTCAGGACTACGACCACCTCTACAAGGGCGGCGCCGTGGCCATCTTCGCGCCGGGCACCAACATCCCCGAGGCCGGCATCAAGCTGCTGGGGCTGCTGATTGACCGCGCCAAGGCCGAAGCGTCTGACATCGGCTGATCCAAATTGCGTGCGTAGCGCGCGTCTCTCATATTCATCTGAGAGCAGTATTCCGGAACCAATCGGGCCCCTCTCATGGGGCCCATAGTTCCTTCGAGGGAGGTATGCTATGCCAGATTATACGACTTCCAAACCGGAATGGGCGCCCGAGGAAGACGACGGCAAGTTCGCCTGCGGCGTCATGAGCGGCATCGACGGCATCACCGACACCACCGTGGGCAACCTGAACCCGGCGCTGAAGGACGGCACCATGAAGCCGAAGAGCAAGATGATCCTGAGCGCCGACGACTTCATAAAGGGCGTTGCCAGCGGCGACCGGGGCATCCTGTCCCGGGCCATCACCCTCATCGAGAGCAACAACCCCAAGCATTTCTCCAAGGCCCAGCGGGTGCTCCAGGGACTCCTGCCGAAAACCGGCAAGGCGCTCCGCGTCGGTATCACCGGCGTCCCGGGGGCGGGCAAAAGCACCACGATCGAGGCCTTCGGCAACATGCTCTGCGATATGGGGCACCGGGTCGCGGTTCTGGCGGTAGACCCCACCAGTTCCGTCACCAAGGGCTCCATCCTCGGCGACAAGACCCGCATGGGAACGCTCTCGCGGCGGCCCGAGGCCTTCATCCGGCCCTCACCGGCCGGCGGAACGCTGGGCGGTGTCGCCCGGAAGAGCCGGGAGACGATGCTTCTCTGCGAAGCGGCGGGATACGACGTGATCCTGGTGGAGACCGTCGGCGTGGGGCAGTCGGAAACGACGGTGCGCTCCATGGTCGACTTCTTCATGCTGATCGTGCTGACCGGCGCCGGCGATGAGCTGCAGGGCATCAAGAAGGGCATCATGGAGCTGGCGGACGCCATCGTGGTCAACAAGGCCGATGGGGACAACTACCTCAAGGCCAAGGTGGCCCGGGGCGAATACGAGCGCATGATCGAGTACATCCGCCCGGCCACCGAGGGCTGGCGTACCCACGCCTACCTCGCCTCCGCCGTGACGAAAGCGGGCCTCAAGGAGCTCTGGGACGTCATCCGGGCTTTCAGCAAGGTCACCCACGATTCCGGCGTATTCCAGAAGCGGCGCGACAGCCAGCTTCTCGATTGGGTTCACAGCATGATCGACGAGCATCTGCACAACCTGTTCTTCGACGATCCGGTGGTTTTGGGCCGGATGCCGGAAATCAAAGACGCGGTACTCGGCGGGACGATCTCGCCCACGCAGGCGGTGGCCGAGCTCATCCACATCTTCGACGTGCAGCGGGCCACGCAGCGCCACGTTGACCTGTTCCATCCCGAGAACGAGATCATGAAGAAATGACAAAAAAGCAGCGCTGGCGGCGCGCCGTGACGGGCGCTGACAGCGCTGGCTTTTGTATGAGGGGAAGGGAGCATCCCAGTGTACTGACACGATGGTTTTTGATGCCAAACGACGCCGCATATATCGCCGTATAGCAGGTGGCGGAAGGAGGCATAGCGGTGGCTATGACGACTGACGACAACGACGCAGACAGCGGCACAGGCGGTAGCGTTGATCGAAATGCCATCGTGTCAGTGCACATAGCTCCCCTGTATAGGAGGGGGCTTCTTTGTACACGAAAAAAGTCTATTTCGCCGGCGGCAGTTTCTATGAGCTGCAGGAGGTGTTCTCCCGCATTCCCGGCGTCGTGGCCACCCGGACCGGCTACATCAACGCCCTGACGCCGCAGCCGACCCACGAGGCGGTGCTGGCGGGCGTCACCGGTGCGGCCATGGGCGTCGAGGTCGCCTTCAATCCCAAGAAGATCGATCTGTCAAGCCTCATGGACATCCTGTTCGCCGTCATCAATCCCTACGTGAAGGACAAGCAGGGTCCCTGCGAGGGACCCATGTACCGCAGCGGCGTTTACTACGTATCGGCCGAGGATGAGCCCATCGTGGCCTACCACATGAACTTCATCCAGAACCGCAAGAAGGCGCCGGCGGCCACCGAAGCCGAGCTCACCGTCAACGACACCACCCGGGATCCTGTCGGGGCGCGGCGCTGCTACGCCGAGTATATGCGTCTCCAGAACTTCCACCCGGCCGGGGAGGAGCACCAGGACTTCCTGAAACACCACCCCGACACGAAAACCCACATCGACTTCGCCCGTCTGATGGAACTTAAAATCATTCAGTAAAACACATCCCCGCCGACCGGCACAGCGCCGGAGGGCGGGGATGTGTTTTGGCAAAACGCCCTGGCGGAAATCCGAAAGGCTTCAGCGCCGACCGGTACGTTTTTTAGACCTGGCGAAACACCGCGCCGCGAAAAATCACGGGAGATTTTTCGCGGCGTGTTCTTTTTGACATAAAATGTCAAAAAGTCAAACTAGTGAATGGATTCGAGCGGAACAATCCTTGATATTTCGGGATTTATCGTGTTTTTATCCGGTTTTTTCCGCTTTTTCCTACTGAACAAAACGCTTGTCACGGTGTCAATTATCTGGAAGGCTGCCTTGCGCTCCCTCACTCCACCCGCCGGAGCTTCGCCCGGCGCGACAGGCGGCGGGGCGTCGCCATATCATCGAACTGCACTTCACAGGTGGTTTCGTCCACGGCCACCACGGTGCCGGCGCCGAAGGTGGCGTGCGCCACGCGCTGTCCCACGGCGAAGGCCGGCGCCGCTTCGTCTCCGGTCAGCCGCGCCTCCCGGGCCGCCGCGTAGCGCGCCGCTTCCTCCAGGAAATCCGGCCGGGGCGGCGACGGGTCCCAATGCAGGCGGTCGGCCCCGACGTCCAGCAGGAACCGCGACGGATAGCGCATCGAGCCATCGAAGTGCAGTCCCGCCGCCTCCGTCAGATAGAGCCGGTCCCGGGCCCGGGTCATGGCCACGAAAGCCAGGCGCCGTTCCTCCTCCATCGCCGCCCGGGTGCGCGTCTTCTGCGACGGGAACATGCCCTCGTTGAGGCCGCAGAGGAACACCACCGGGAACTCCAGCCCCTTGGCGGTATGCACCGTCATCAGCCGCACCCGGTCGCCGCCGTCGTCCCCGGCGTCACGGTTCGAGAACAGCGCCACATGGGAAAGGTAGTGCTCCGCCGTGCTTTCCTCGCCGCAGGATGTCTCGTATTCCAGCACCGACTGCTTGAGCTCCGCCAGGTTGTCCAGCCGTTCCTGGCTGCCCTCGGTGCGCAGCATCCGTTCGTAGCCCGAGGCGTCCAGCACCGCCGCCAGAAGCTCCGACACCGCCGCCTCCCGGTACTCGCGCCCCACCGTCTCCACCAGTTCCGCCAGCGCCGCCGCCCCGGTTCCCTTCAGCAGCGGCTCCTCCAACGCGCCGGTCATCGCTTCGAACAGCGAAACGCCCCGCGCCGTCGCCCGTTCCTCGAGGAACGCCATCCGCCGCTTGCCCAGGTTCCGCTTCGGCACGTTGGCGACGCGGCGGAACGACAGATCGTCGCGGTAAACGATGAGCCGCAGATAGGAAAGGGCGTCCTTGATTTCCCGCCGGGCGAAGAACTGCACGCCGCTGTAAATGGTATAGGGAATCTCCGCCTTCAGCAGCCCTTCCTCCACCGCCCGGGTGATATAGTGGGCCCGGTAGAGAACGGCGACGTCACGGTAGGAGGTGCCGGCCTCATGCAAACGCCCGATCTCGGCCGCCATCCAGGCGGCTTCTTCCTCCGCCGCCGGCGCGTGATGGGCCGTCACCGGCACCCCGCCGGGACGGGTGGGGATGAGGTCCTTCTCGGCCCGGTCCCGATTCCTGGCGATCAGCGCGTTGACCGCGTCGAGGATTTCCGGCGTCGAGCGGTAGTTCTGCATCATCAGGATGGTCCGCGCCTCCGGGTAGCGGGCGTCGAACTCCAGCAGGAAACGGCCGCTGGCTCCGCGCCAGGTGTAAATCGTCTGGTCCGGGTCGCCGACGACGAAGAGGTTCCGGTGGTAGCCGCAGAGCGCTTCCATCAGCCGGTACTGCAAATCGTCGATGTCCTGGAACTCGTCGATCATGACGTATTCCAGCCGCTTCTGCCACTTCTCCCGGATGGCCGCCTCCTGCCGGAAAATGTGCAGGGTGAAAATGATGAGGTCGTTGTAGTCGAGGCCGAAGCATTTCTTCTCCTGATACAGATATCCGTAAAAGATGATATCCGCCGGCTCAGTGGCGCGGCGATACTTTTCCCGCAGCTCGTCCAGCGGCATGGCCACCATGTCGAGGTAATAGTCCGGCTCCTGAAACGTCTTGCGGATCTCAATCATATCCCGGGCCTGCCCGAAGGTCATGGTCCGCAGCGTCAGTCCCCGCTCCTCGTAAATCGCCTGCAGCATATCGTCGATGTCGGCGTTGTCCAGCACCAGGAAATTCTTCGGGTACTGCACGGCGTGGCTGTCCTCCTGCAGAACCGACACGCAGAAGCCGTGGAAGGTATTGATGTAGCCGGTGTCGTTGTCGCCGGTCAGCCGCCGGATGCGCTGGCGCATTTCCATCGCCGACTTGTTGGTGAATGTCACGCAGAGGATATGGCCCGGCAGGATGCCCAGTTCCTCCACCAGATAGGCGAAGCGATGCGTCAGCGCCCGGGTCTTGCCCGAGCCCGCCCCGGCCAGCACCCGGACGAAACCCTCCGTCGTCTCCACCGCCGCCCGCTGGGCCTCGTTGAGCCCGGACAGCAAATCCTCCATCGTCTTCGCCCCCTTCCCGCGCCGCCCGCGAATCTCAGGATCAGAATGACCACCGGAGTCCGGCGTCCACCCGCCAATCGGTTGTGACCAGACCGCCGAAGGTTTTCTCAAAGGTGCCGTAAAGCGTGCAGCGTTGGCCGAGCTTTACCGTCCCGCCGAGTTCCAGCCCCCACCAGGTATCGCGGTAGTCCTGCCGGGTGGTCTTGACGGATTCGGCCCGGTAGTCGCTGTGCAGCCGCCCGCTGAACTCCCGGCACAGGGAAACGCGGGCAAAGCACGAGGCCCGCTCGCCGGCGAAGCCGACGCCGAGCCCCAGGCGGCCCACCAGGCTGTTGAACGGCGATTGGGAAACCGCCATCGCCGCCGGAGCGCCGGACAGGCCGGTCGCCCGCACCGTGTAATCCGCCGCCGAGAGGCGGCTGTAAGTGACCTCAGCCTGCGGCTCCCAGAAGAAGCCGCCGGCCAGCGGCAAACGGCAACCGTACTCCGCCGAGGCGGACCAGGCCCAGGTATCGTAGTCCCCCTCCGTCCGGTAGGCGCCGGTATCTAGCCGGAACCGATTCGAGAGCCGGCCTCCCTTCACGATGAAGTCAAGGTAATGGCCCCGTTCCCCCAGCCAGCTCCCGTACAGGCCGAGGTTCGCCCCGTAATTGTCGCCGCTGCCGCGGGCATAGGCAGAGCGTCCCTCCAGATAACTGGCGGCCATCCCCAGCCGCCAGCGCGAACCGGCCTGCCAGTCATAGCCCGCCTGTACCGTATGGTAATCGAGGCGGAAGTCCGCCCCCTGATCATGGCTGCTGGTCCGTCCGCGGTAGAAGCGGCCCCAGGCGCCCAGTTCCCCGGGCGCGAGGCGAAGGTCGCCCAGCCGCTTCATCAGGTCGTTCGTCTCCGCCCGCCAGGCCATCGCCGGGGCGGTCATGGCCGACTTCACGCCGCGCATCACCGCGGTCTCATAGGGACCGGTTTGGACGACAACCGCGGCCGGCGTCGCGGCAGGAACCGAAGTACTGACTTTGGCAGCACCGTTTTGATTCGTTGCCGTTGAAGCGTCCGGCTTTTTCGCGGCATTGGCGGCCGGCACTTTGGCGGAGGTCGCCGGGGCGGGTGTCCCCTGCGCGGCGCTGGCCGGCGTTTTCGCCGCCGCCGGGTTTGTGGTGGCAGCGGGATTTTCCGGGGTGGGCAGCGGGAGGGGCTGGAGCTCCGCCGCGTCGCTGCCGCCATCGTCGCCGCTGTCAGCGGGCGGCGGAGGC
>JAEEGN010000273.1 GCA_016280345.1 Selenomonadaceae bacterium
AAGAAAATGTTTCACGTGAAACAATTTTGAGGAGAGTCCCTCGAATTGTTTCACGTGAAACATTTTTTAATGGACGGCAGAGAGGAAGGCGGCATGACGAATTGTTTCACGTGAAACATTTTTTATGGACGGCAGAGAGGAAGACGGCATGACGAATTGTTTCACGTGAAACATTTTTTTATGGGCGGCAGAGGGGAAGGCGGCATGACGAAATTGTTTCACGTGAAACAATCTGTGTCCGGGGTAAAATAGTTCCCCATGCAACATTCCGGGCATCGCCCCTCGAATTGTTTCACGTGAAACATTTTTGGGCGGCAGAGGGGAAAAGGCATGACGAATTGTTTCACGTGAAACAATCTGTGTCCGGGGTAAAATTGTTCCCCGTGAATCATTCCGGGCATCGTCCTTCGGCAAAATGTTTCACGTGAAACATTTTTGGGCGGGAGGGAAGTCGGCAGGGCAAAATGTTTCACGTGAAACATTTTTGTAAAATCCGTCCATTTGTCTCTTTATCTCTTTCCGTTTTTTCGCTATAATAAGAAACAGTCGGGCTTTCGTGTCCGGCGGTATGGAACGGAAACCCGGCGTGGTGCTGCATCGCGCCGCTGACGTAAGGCGGTGAAGGATTTGACAAAGGTATTGGCCGTCGCCAACCAGAAGGGCGGCGTCGGCAAGACGACGACGGCGGTGAACCTGGCGATGGGGCTGGCGAAGCTGGGCAAGCGCACCCTGCTGGTGGATTTCGACCCCCAGGGCAACGCCACCAGCGGCTGCGGCCTCGACAAGCGCCATCTCGAGGCGTCGGTTTACGACGCGATCCTGAACGGCGTCCCGGCGGCGGAGGTCCGGCGGGAGACGCCCTTCGGTCTCGATATCCTGCCGGCGAATATCGACCTGGCCGGGGCCGAGGTCGAGCTGGCCGGGGCCGGGGACCGGGAGTCGCGGCTTCGTCAGGCATTGGCTCCCATCCGGGACGAGTATGACTTCATCCTCATAGACAGCCCGCCGTCCCTGGGGCTGCTGAACCTCAACTCCCTGACAGCGGCCAGCGGGGTGCTGATCCCGATTCAGTGCGAGTTCTACGCGCTGGAGGGCGTGTCGGAAATCATGGATACCATCCGGCTGGTGCAGGGCGGGCTGAACCCGAATCTGGGCCTGGAGGGCGTGCTGCTCACCATGTACGACGCCCGGACGAAACTCTCGGAGCAGGTGGCCTCGGAGGTCCGGGAATTCTTCCATGAGAAGGTGTACGAGACGGTAATCCCAAGAACAGTGCGGCTTTCCGAGGCCCCGTCCTTCGGAATGCCTATCATTGCTTATGATCCGAGCGCGAAAGGCGCCCAAGTCTATATGGCGCTTGCCAGGGAGGTAGCGGAACGTGACTAAACCAAAGAACCGCGGGCTGGGGAAGGGCCTGTCGGCGCTGATTAAAGATACCGCAAGGGAAAACGCCGGCGAAACTGTCCAAGAGCTTGCCATTACTGAGGTCCGGCCGAATCCCGGTCAGCCGCGCCAGTCGTTCAGCGAGCCGGCCATGGAGGAACTGGCGGAGTCCGTGCGGCATCACGGTATTCTCCAGCCCATCCTGGTGCGCCCGGTGGAGGGCGGCTTCGAGATCGTGGCCGGCGAGCGCCGCTACCGGGCGGCGAAGATGGCGAACCTTACGAAGATTCCCGCCATCGTCCGGGATCTTGACCCCGAGGAAGTGGCGGAAATCGCCCTGATCGAGAACCTGCAGCGCGAAGACCTGAACCCCATCGAGGAGGCGCGGGCCTACCGCACCCTCATGGACCGCTTCCATCTCACCCAGGAAGACCTTTCCATCAAGATCGGCCGCAGCCGCTCCCGCATCGCCAACACCCTGCGGCTCCTGGAACTGCCGGGCAAAGTGCAGGAGGGCGTGGTCGAGGGCGCGCTGCTCGTGGGCCAGGCAAAGCCTCTCCTGAGCCTGATGCGTCCCGAGCTCATGCAGAAAGCGGCGAACTACGTCGTGGACCATAACCTTTCGTCCCGCGATACCGAAGACCTGGTGAAGCGGCTCAAGAAGAAGCCGGACCTCCTGGAGCCGCCCCAACGCCTGGCGGAGCCCGAGGAAACCGTGCGGGAAAAGGAATTCCTGGTGGGGGACGCCGAGGAGAAACTTCGCGTCTTCTTCGGCACCAAGGTCAAGATCAATTACGGCATCAACCGCAGCCGCATCATCATCGACTTCTACTCCCAGGAAGACCTGGATCGCATCATCGAGGCCCTGGGGGACGTCCATACCGACAGCGTGGAACTGAAGAAGCGGAAACTGCGCGAGGTCTCGTGGAAGTTTACGACCTGATGGAAACGGCCCGGCCGCGGGTGATATTCTACATTTCGTGACAAGGAAGGGATTTTCATGCAAACCGGCTTGATGCAACAAATCGCCGCCGACCCGACGCCCTACGTTTACGGGACCGCGGGACTTCTGGCGCTGCTCACGCTTCTCGTCCTCTACCTGCTGGTCAGCCTCTCCGGCCTCAGGAGCCGCTACCGGCAGATGATGACCGGCGACCAGACGGGCAGGGACTTCGAGAAAATGATGCTGGACCACATCGCTGAGACGCGGGCCGTGGCCGAAGAAAACGCCCGGCTCAGGCAGGACATCGTGCGCATCGACCTGCTGCTCCAGCGCGCCGTCACCCGCGTCGGCGTCGTGCGCTTCAACGCCTTCAAGGACACCGGCAGCGACCTCAGCTACGCCGTGGCGCTCCTTGACTCCAACAACGACGGCGTCGTCTTTTCCAGTATCTTTGGCCGCGAGGACTCCCGCAGCTACGTCAAACCCATCGAGGACGGGAAATCCACCTATACCCTGACGCGGGAGGAGGAGCAGGCGCTGAAGGAAGCGACCGCGCGCGCCTGATGGCCCTCGACATGGCGCCGTTCTGGGCGGAGCTCTCGCCGGCACTGGCCCGGGCGCAGGACGACGCGGCCCGGCAGGCGGTCGTCGCCATGATCCTGCGGGCCTTCACGGCGCCGATGGAATCGCTGCTCAGCCAGACGCTCTGCCGTCCCGTCGCCTTGCGCCGCGTCGAGGCCTGCCGCCTCACTCGGGGCGTCCGCCAATACGGCGCCTGCACCATCCGGCGGCCGGACGACGGCGCCTGCCGCCTCGCCATCAGCCGCAACCTCTTTTTCCCCGGCAACGAGCGGAACCTCGTGGACGTCGTCTGCCACGAAATGCTCCACGCCTGCCTGCCCGCCGCCGAAGGCCACGGCCCGCTGTTCCACAAGGGCCTCGCCGCCCTGAACCGCGTCTACGGCCTGCGCATCGCCGTCCACACGGCGGAAAGCGCCATCGGCGAGGCGGCCGGTTTCTACCGCTACAAAGTCACCTGCGGCGGCTGCGGCCACACCTTTTACTACCTGCGGGCCGGCGCCCTCGTCCGTCATCCCCGCCGCTACCGCTGCGCCCGCTGTGGCGAAAACCGCTTCGCCGTGGAAAAGCTCCGCTGAAGGAATCCCCCGGCGGGGCTTTTTTCTGCTTCTCGCCGCGAAGCAAAATCTGTAGGGCGCCGGCTTCGCTCGAACTTTTCCGGCCGCCGCTGCCGGGGCTTTTTTTCGTATCATCACTTTGTCTCTCCATGAAGGACAATCGTTTGCAAAAATAAATCGCCGCCGCCGGGAAATTTTTCTTGACAGTTTCCCGGCGGGTGCGTATAATATATATATTAACGCGTAGGGGTATCGCCAAGTTGGTAAGGCACCAGACTCTGAATCTGGCATTCGTTGGTTCGAGTCCAGCTACCCCTGCCACAAAAATCAAGCGCCGCTTTCGCGGCGCTTTTTTGCGCTCCGGAAGGGACGCGCCCACAGGAAAACGCCCGCGCTGTAAAAGCGACGGGCGTTTCTCTGATCACGGAAGTAAAAGTTTCTGTGGTAACTTCGGCGCCGGAAGGCCCTTCAGCGGGCGGCGTTCCTTATTATTGCTTGTCCTCGTCGATCGGAGACCAGCCGCCGCCGATGTCGGTGTAGGAGAACCATTTCGTGTCGGGATCCCACTCGAACTGGTAACGGGCGTGGGTCGGCGTCGGGCCGTTTTTCTCAAAGGCCAGGACAAGATCGCCGTCCTTCAGCGCCACGATGCAGGGGACGGCGCGGTCGGCGTGGGCGTAGTTCTGGCTGTCAATGTAGGTCACGAATTTCTGCGCGTCGGGGGAATACCCGAAAAGGCAGGCGCGCTCCACGGACTCAATCACGAAGTACAATTCGCTGTTGCTGGTGTCCTTGATGACGCGGAACGTATAACCCTTCTCCACTTTCGGGAAATACGACTCGTCAATCCGCTTGTCCTTCAGCCAGGCGATGAGATGCAGCCGCTTGTCAGAGCCCGTCTGCCAGAGCTTGCGCATCTGGAACCTGATCGGGCCGTAAGGCGTGGTGAAGGTTTCCGTCAACGCCTGATTGTCTTTCATACCTTCAGTGAAATTCTTCGCTTCGTAAACCTGCTGGAAAGAATCGGCGGCAAAGCCCACGGCGGAAAGCGCCATGACCAGCAGCCCCAGTACAACCGCAACGCATTTTCTCATTGGTATCCTCCTCACGATCATTTCTTTTGAATCTTCGGACGTGCGAACCGATCATACCCCCATAGGCATCCCCCCGGTGACGGTATGGCAAAACGCCCTTTTCCCCGAGAAAATTATAGCAAAGCTGCCGCGGAAAAGCAAGAAACCCAAGCCCGCCCGGCCCCAGGCCAAGAGAATAGCGAGATGTTCTCCCTCGGGCCATGAAATACCGCGGGGACGGCCGAAGGCGGTGGGTGAAAAGCCCTCCCCTTTAGGGGCGTGACAGTCCGGTGGACTGTCACGGGACCGCGGAGCGGTGGGTGAAAAGCCCTCCCCTTTAGGGGCGTGACAGTCCGGTGGACTGTCACGGGA
>JAEEGN010000274.1 GCA_016280345.1 Selenomonadaceae bacterium
ATAAGAACTACATTAAAGAAGATAAGATTTTGATTAGAGCGACGGCGGAAAAAAACGTCCGGGCCCGGAAATGGCAGGGCTTCCGCCCCTCCCGGTCCGATGGCGGCGACGGAGGGACCCCTGCGCCCGCCGGCAGGAATCAGCCGCCGGCGCGTAGAATATAGCATTTATTGCGCATAAACGGTCTGTCCGGCCGGTACCGCTTTTACGCCGGGCGCCGGCCGGGCGGCTGCCGGTGCTTCGTGACCGGCGTTTTCCCCGGCCTCGACTTCCTCAAGCGCCTCCGCGCCACCTTCGTCGATGACGACGGTCTGCCGGTGAAACGCTGGCCGGCGCCGCCCCGCCTCCCCCGCTACCGCCCTTTTTTCAGAAAGGCCCGGTATAGTGAGAGCGGGAAATGTCCTGCCGCCCCGGCAGAGACGGAACGCGGGGCGACGTCGCCGGACGTTTCCGGGAGGCTGTATCCATGCAACTGAAATCGGAAGGGACGGTCCAGCTTGCGGCCGGACTTCTGCTGCTGGCGCTCTTCGGCGTCATCTACTGGCTCTGTCCCTCGTTTTTCTCTGAACTCTGGCGGGTTGCGACCTGCGGCGACCTGGAGGAGACCATCCGCTACATCAACTCCTTCGGCGCCTGGGGCATGGTCGTGAGCTTTTTGGCGGACGTGCTGATCAACGCCCTGGGGTTTCTGCCCTCCATTTTCGTCTCCACCGCCAACGGCGTGCTGTTCGGTGTGGTTCCGGGCATCATCATTTCCTGGCTGGCGGAGACCACCGGCGTCATCCTGAGCTTCCTGCTGATGCGGACGGTGCTCCGGGACTCGGCGGAAAAGCTGATCCGGAAAAGCCCGTATCTGTCAAAACTGGACGAGTTCAGCGGCAAAGAAGGCTTCAAGCTCATGCTGATCGCCCGGACCATCCCCTACTTCCCCTCGGGCATCCTGACGGCCCTGGGGGCGGTGAGCCGCATCAGCCTTCGGGACTACGCCCTGTCGAATCTCATCGGCAAATTCCCCTCGACGGCGCTGGAAGTCATCATCGGCCACGACATCGTCCGCCTGCGGGAACACATGGTGCGGCTGACGCTGGTGGTCGTGGCGGCGACGCTGGTCTACGGCGGCCTCTGGTACTTCCAGCGGCGCCGGGCAGCCAGGCAGGAGGATAGCCTTCCCCCCGAACCGGAAGCGACGCCGTCGGAACGGGAGAAACGCTGACGCCCAAGTCATTCTTTCCCTGTTTTTTGCCGAAGGCATTGTGTTGAACGGCGTTTCCGTTTATAATAGTATGATGGACAGTGTATTTTGCGAGTTTTCCTTCCGGGAGGGGTTAGTTTGACAAAAGTATTGGTAAACGGCGCCTGCGGGCGCATGGGACAGGCGGTCGTCAAGGCGGTCCTTCAGGACGCGGACCTGACGCTGGTGGCGGCGGTGGACCTCACCGGCGGCGCCGACGCGGGGACGCTCGTCGGCCTTCCCGCCTGCGGCGTCACCGTGACGACCGATCTCGCGGCCGCCATCGAAGCGGCGAAGCCCGACGTCATGGTGGACTTCACGCGGCCCGACGTAGTCTACCGGAGCGCGGTCACCGCCCTTTCCCGGGGCGTTTCCCCGGTCATCGGCACCACCGGCCTCTCGGACGAGGCGAAAAAGGAGCTGGCGGCGCTGGCCGAAAAGCAGGGGGCGCCCGCCTTCATCGCGCCGAACTTCGCCATCGGCGCCGTGCTGATGATGCTGATGGCAAAGCAGGCGGCCCGCTACCTGCCCGAGGTGGAGATCATCGAGCTGCACCACGACAGGAAGCTCGACGCGCCCTCCGGCACCGCCATCCAGACGGCGGAGATGATCCGGGAAGTCCGGGCCGACCACAAGCAGGGCCATCCCGAAGAAAAGGAGAAGCTCGCCGGGGCGCGGGGCGCCGACATCGGCGGCATCCATATCCACAGCGTGCGGCTGCCGGGCTATGTCGCCCATCAGGAAGTCATCTTCGGCGGCCTCGGCCAGACGCTGACGATCCGCCACGATTCCCTCGACCGGGAATCCTTCATGCCCGGCGTCGTTCTCGCCTGCAAGAAAGTCCGCAGCCTCAGGGGGCTCACAGTCGGCCTCGAGAAGCTGCTCTGACCCTTTCCCATAACGATTGAAAGGATGCGATCCCATGAAGAAATACAACACCGCTATCCTCGGTGCCACCGGCGCCGTTGGGCAAGAGTTCCTGAACCTCATCGAGGAGCGGGACTTCCCCTTTGCCGATCTGAAACTTCTGGCCTCGAAGCGCACCGCGGGCACGAAGCTCACGGTCAGGGGCCGGGAATACGAAGTCGAGGAGGCCACGACGGACTCCTTCAGGGACGTCCAAATCGCCCTGTTCGCCGGCGGCTCCATCAGCGAGACCTTCGCGCCGCCCGCGGTGAAGGCGGGGGCCGTGGTCATCGACAATTCCAGCACCTTCCGCATGGACCCGAAAGTCCCGCTGGTGGTGCCGGAAGTCAATCCCGAAGCCATCGCCCGGCATCAGGGCATCATCGCCAACCCGAACTGCTCCACCATCATCATGGTCATGGCGCTGAAGCCGCTCTATGACATCGCCCGCATCCGCCGGGTGGTCGTCTCCACGTATCAGGCCGTATCCGGCGGCGGCAAGGAAGCGATGGCGGAGCTCGAGCAGCAGGTCCAGGACATCGTCGCCGGCCGCCCCGTCACCGCCAACATCCTGCCCGGCGCCAGCCTGGCCCGCCATTACCAGATCGCCTTCAACCTGATTCCCCAGATCGACGTCTTCCGGGATAACCTCTACACGAAAGAGGAAATGAAGATGATCGACGAGACGAAGAAGATCATGAGCGACCAGGACATGAAGATCACCGCCACCACCGTCCGGGTGCCGGTCTACCGGAGCCACGCCGAGTCGGTGAACGTCGAGTTCGAGGGCCCGGTGAGCCTGGATGCGGCGCGGAAGGCCCTGGCTGCTTTCCCCGGCGTCGTCCTCCACGACGACCCGGCGAACATGGAATACCCGATGCCGCTCTTCACCTCGGGCAAGAACGACGTCGAAGTGGGCCGCCTGCGCCCCGACTACTCCATTGAGAACGGTCTCAACTTCTGGGTCTGCGGCGACCAGATCCGCAAGGGCGCGGCCCTGAACGCCCTGCAGATCGCCGAGTACATGATTTCCCATGATATGCTTTGACCACCGGCCTGCCGGCGGTATAGAGGAAAGTTCTGCTTCGGAGGAAGGAGGAGGACGGACATGGTCAGCGACGAAACGATGATGTTCCGGGTCGGCAACGACGAGAACAAGGCGAGGACCGTTATCCAAAAGGTCTGCGCCGCCATGGAGGAAAAGGGCTACAATCCCATCAACCAGCTGGTGGGGTATCTGCTGTCCGGGGACCCGGCCTATGTCACCAGCCACAACGACGCCCGCAACATGATCCGCAAGCTGGAACGGGACGAGCTCCTGGAGGAGCTGGTGCGGGCCTATCTCGACCACGACCGGAAGGCTTGAGCGATGCGGATTCTGGGATTGGACGTCGGCGACAAGACCATAGGCGTCGCGGCCAGCGACGAGCTCCTGATGACCGCCCAGGGCGTCGAGACCATCCGGCGGACGCGCCCGGAGCGGGATTTCGCCCGCCTGACGGAACTCATGCGACAATACGAGGCGGACCGGCTGGTCTTCGGCTGGCCCCGGAACATGAACGGCACCGAAGGCGAACGTTGCACCATCGTGCGGGAATTCGCCGATGAGGTCGCAAAGCATTGCCCGGAGGCGCGGCACGTCTTCTGGGACGAGCGGCTGTCCACCATGGCGGCGGACCGCGCCCTGATCGCCGCCGACGTCAGCCGGGCCCGGCGCAAGAAAGTCATTGACAAGATGGCGGCGGTCTTCATCCTGCAAGGATATCTGGACAGCCTGCCGAGGGAATGAGGGAGTCCCCGATTTCCCTGCCCATATACAGGCAAACGAGGAAAAGGAGGCGGCAACTATGCCGGATAAGGAAAAGCCCGTGCTTGAGGAAGCCGGGGACGAGGAAGTCATCATCGTCATGACGGATGATGACGGCAACGAATTTTACTACCGTGAGGAAATGATCATCCCGCTGGGTGACGAGAAATTCGCGCTCCTGGTGCCGGCGGAATCCGACGAGGAGGCGGCGGAGCATGACCACGAGGACGGCTGCTGTTGCTGCGACGATGACGACGAAGCCTTCTTCGCCAAGATCGTGGTAAACGAGGACGGCGAAGAAGAATACGTCGAGCCCACCGACGAGGAATTCGAGGCCGTCTGCAAGGCGTACGACGAACTCGTCGAGGACGACGAAGACGACAACTGAAGAGATAAGGAAAGCCCCGCGGCACAACGCATGCCGCGGGGCATTTTTTACGATTCGTCTGCTTCAGGGCTTGCAGCGCCGACAGGGGACGTAGCCCCGGTCGACGGCTTCTTTCCGGCTGGAAAAACGGACGCGGTGATCGGCTCGTATGTCCCGGACCGACCGGCAACCGGGACGGTGAAAACACCGGGAGTCAGAATTGCCGATGTAGGCCGCCGCATAGACGGTGACCGCCGTCAGGACCATCAACGCGACCAGGCCGAAACGGATTGCCCGCCGGACCATACGCCATCCCCTCCTGTTCCCGTCAAGGGATATTCTCTGTTGCGGCTCCGGCAGGCGCGCCTTCCGTTACGCCGCGCTTCCTTCCGCGGCCTCCGCTGTCGCCAGCACCGCCGCCGCCTCCAACGCCTTGCGCCGCTTGTAATAGCGGAGCTCCAGGCAGGTGACGAGTCCGAAAATGAAGGCCAGGGAAGTGATGACGATGGCCTCCAGCAGCGGCAGCTCCGTAAGCTGGCCGTTCATGACCCGCCAGATGTTGAAGCCGTTGAACCCCGAGCAGAGCAGCAGCGTCAGGACCGCTGCCCCCATATTCCAGCGGGGGGCGAGGGAATAGCCGAGCACCACGACGGCCACGATGCCCACGATGCCCTCCAGGCCGAGATCGAGAAGCAACGGGACGACGCTCGGCACCGTCTGGTATTTCATGTGCATCAGGTACGTGAACCCCTTGACGCCGATATAGACGTAAAGGCAGAAGGCCAGGGTGAGGAACAAGCCGGTCAGGTTCGCGAAGAAGAAGAAAACCCGCTTGATGAGACGCCAGATAGCGCCAAATATCCGCTTGAACAACCGCTTGATGAACTTCATGAAGACCCTCCCTCCGGAGCATACTTCTCCATCTATATTTTATATCCATTCCCCGCCGAAAATCAATACGATTTCGCATTTTTTCCGCCGCCGGCCGGGGAAAAATTGGCGGCGGGCGGAGTTTCCTTTGCCTTTCGCCCTCATCTTATGATACAATATACAATGTGTTGATTACTGGATAAAGCCGAGGAATCCCATGAAACGACGTTCTATCAAGAGCCGCATAGAGCAGCGGCGCCGCCAGCAAAAGCGGGAGTTCCTGCTGGTCGTGGCGGGCTTCACCCTGCTGCTCAGCGGCTGGTTCTGGTATCATTTCATCTTCATACGGACACCGGAGTACGCCATGAAGCAACTCGCGCAGGCCTTCGCCGTCCATGACGCGGCGGCGGTCGAGCGCTTCATCCGCTTCGACCGCGTTCTGGACGCCGCCTACGACGACCTGACGGACGACCTCCTGTATTACGACGCCGCGCTGACCGAGGAAACGCGGACCAGGTACGCGGCTTTCTACGACGTCATCAAGCCCCAGATGCTCCACGGGCTCGGGGAAACGCTGCACCATAACGCGGCGACGGGCGAGTGGCGGCTGCCCGACGGCGCCGACCTCACGAAAGGACGGCAGCTCGGCATTGATTTCGAGCGGTTTCTGGAGCGTTCCCAGCTTCGGAACACCGAAGTCCTGCGAACCGGCGCCTTCCACCTCAAGAACAGCCAGGCGACCGGCGAAGCCCAGATACGCGACCGCCATACCCAGACGGAATTCACGCTGACCTTCTCGCTGGAGCAGTCGAAAGACGGGCACTGGCAGATCACGCGGCTCGACAATTACCGCCAATACCTCGATACCATCGCCCCGCGGCAGAACAAGGACATCGCCGATTACATCGCCGCCACCCGCGACCTGGTGCTGGCATACAACGACCAGCTGGAAGACCTGCAGGACCGTTTCCGCTTCCTGGCGAAGAGCGCCGGCGGCGAGCTTTCGGGCAGCACCGCTCTGAGCGCGCTGATCCGGGACGGCATCCTGCCCGCCCTGAAGGAGCGGCAGGCGCGCCTCGACGAAGTGGCGATTCCCCTGGGTGCCCAGTATCTGGCAAACCAGCGCCATCTCTCCACCGACCTCGCCATCGCCGCCTGGCAGCATTACCTGAAGGCCGTGGAAACCGGTTCCTATGAGGAATTCAATCTGGCCGAAACCCTCAAGAAACAGGAGATCGAAACCGACCTTCGCATCACCGACATCATCCGCCACAACACCGTAAGCCAGGCCCTGCCGGAAATCCCGTGACGCGCCTTCCGGCCGGGCCCATCCTTTCTGACCATCGGAGGCAGCCATGACCATGTTCCCGTACCCGATACGATGCTTCAACTGCCACCCCGCCACCATGCAGGACCCGGCCAGCTATACGGAGCAGATGAAGAAAGCCATCCACATCTGCCGCTGGGCCGGGGAGATCGTCGGGGAAACCGGCATTCCCGGCCTCAAAATCGATTTCAACGCCGGCCTTCGTCTCCAGATCCCGGCCGGGAACTGGCACGTCCGCATCGGCGATTGCGACGCGGAAACGATCCTCTTTGACGAACCGCTGTCGGAAACCGTCCTGATCTCCCTGGAAAGCTACTATATCCATTGGCAAATCGAAATCGAGCGGGACGGGGCGCTGGTCTTTTCCCATCTCTTCGACCCCAGCGGGCAGGCGGTGCTGCTGGCCGCCGGCGATGACTGCGCCCTGGGCGACGCGCTGGCCTTCCTGCCCTATATCAAGGTCTTCCGGGAAAAATACGACGCCCGGGTGCGCCTGCATCTGCCCCCTTACCTGCAGGGGGTAGCCCGGCGCTTCTACCCGGACCTCCCGTTCCGGGACAAGGTGCCCGACGACACCTACGCGACCTTCTTCTTCAATACCGGCCTGGACAACTTCCTGACGCTGCCCGTCGACGGCCGCCAGGTCCCGCTGGGCGACGTGGGCCGCTTCACCCTGGGCCTCTACCACACGGCGCCCCGACTCGTCTGGCCGGCGACGCCGCGCCAGATCCCGGAGCCCTACGTCTGCATCGGCGTCCAGGCCTCCTCTCCCATCAAGGGCTGGTTCTACCCCGACGGCTGGGACATCGTGATCCGCTACCTGAAAGAGCTCGGCTACCGCGTCCTCTGCATCGACCGCGACGCCACGATGACCGCCGAGGGACTGACCATCACGCGGCCGGCGGAGGCCGAGGACTTCACCGGCAACCGTCCCCTGACCGAGCGGGCCGACATGCTGGCCCACGCCGACTTCTTCATCGGCCTGCCCAGCGGCCTCGCCTGGTTGGCCGACATCGCCGGCTGCCCGGTCGTGATGATCGGCGGCTTCTCCTACTACTGGTACGAATTCCCCGGCGCCTATCACGTCTATAACCCCTTTGCCTGCTACGGCTGCATGAACGACATCCGGGAAAACTACTTCAAGAACTTCTGCGGGCGCTGGTGGAACACGCCCCGGGCCCTGGAATGTTCCCGGACCATTGCGCCGCGCCAGGTCATCCGGGCCATCGACCAGCTCCTGGAAGACCGGGAACGGCAGTCCGCCCGCCCGTGAGCGGAAAGGGCCGGTTCCATCTTCTATCGCATTCGCACAGGAGGCGATCCCATTGAATATCCTTTGCGCCCCGGCGGGCATCGTGTCTGGCGAATACCCGCGCCAGGGCACGGCCGACCTCGCCCGGGCCGGCTTCTCCGATCTCCTGCTGGACTTCGCCGCCTTCAGCTGCTCCCCCGGCGAGCTGGAGTATTTCGGGCGGAAGCGGAAGATTCCCCCGCGCCGGCCGCCGGTATCGGAGAACCCCTCCCTGCTGGCGGAACGGACCCGGGCCTTCCTCGACACCGCCCGGGCGCACCGGCTGCGCACCAGCGTCGCCCGCGCGCCGTTCCTGCCCGAGAACACGAAGCGGGACGACCTCGGCGGCCTTCTGGAAACCCTCGCCGCGGAAAGCATCCGGGCCGCCGGGCAGGCCGGCTGCGACTTCCTGATCGTGAAGCCCTGCTTCGCCGGCCGTCGCCGGGACGACGACGGAGAAATCAACCGCGCCGTCTTCCGGCGGCTGACACCTCTGGCGAAGGAAAGCGGCGTGACGCTGCTGCTGACGAACCAGTGCCGGGACATGAACGGCCACCTGATGCGGGGGCTGGGCGCCGACGCCGAAGAAGCGGCGGCCTGGATTGACCGCCTCAACGAAGCGGCCGGCGAGGAACGCTTCGGCTTCGCGATGGACCTCGGCGTCACCAACCTCTGCGGCCAGAACGCCCACGATTTCATCCACGCCCTGGGCCGTCGCCTCAAGGCCGTCATCCTCTCCGACAACGACGGCAGCCGCGCCGCCTCCCTGCTCCCCTTCACCGCCGCCTTCCAGGGCCAGTCGCAGGTGGACTGGCTGAACCTGTTCCGCGGCCTGCGCGCGATCCGCTTCGACGGCGCGCTCATCCTGCAGATGAACGACACCGCTTCGGCCTTCTCGCCCATCCTGCGCCCGGCGCTGCTGGCGCTGGCCAAGGCCACGGCGGATTACGTCGGCTGGCAGGCGGACATGGAAAACCTCCTGCGGAAATATCCCTCCCGGGTCCTCTTCGGCGCCGGGAATATGTGCCGGGCCTACATGAAATGCTACGGCGAAGCCTATCCGCCGCTCTTCACCTGCGACAACAACCCCAAAACCTGGGGGACGGAGTTCTGCGGTCTCGCCGTGAAGCCGCCGGAAAGCCTGCGGGAGCTCCCCGCCGATACCGCCGTCTTCATCTGCAACGTCTATTACCGGGAAATCGAGGAACAGCTCGGCGCCATGGGGCTGAAAAACCCCATCGAATACTTCAGCGACGAATACATGCCGTCGTTCCACTTCGACCGTCTGGAAGAACAGGAGGCAAACGATGAGAAAGCTCGGCGTGCAGACACAAAACGCGGTTGCTGACGCGGACCCGCGGGCGGGCTTTGCCCGGCTCCGGGACGCCGGCTTCGACTGCGCCGACTTCAGCCTGCACAGCTATCTCTTGAACAAGGACATCTACCAGCAGGAAATCAATCCCTTCTTCGACCAGTCCGTGGCGGCCCTCGAAGACTTCTTCGCCCCCCACCGGGAAGCCGCCGCCGCTGCCGGCGTCACGATCAGCCAGATGCACATGCCCTACCCCATCTACGTCCCGAAGGGCAACGCGGAGCTGAACCGCTACCTCTGGCACGAAGTCGCGCCGAAAAGCCTGCGCCTTTGCGCCTTCTTCGGCTGCCGCTACATCGTCGTCCACGGCTTCAAGCTGGCCCGCTTCCTCGGCTCGGAAGAAGCGGAATGGCAGCACACCGAGGCTTTCCTGGAATATCTGGCGCCGATGGCGAAGGAAATGGGCATCACCGTCTGCATCGAAAACCTCTACGACGGCATCGCCGGCCACCTCGTCGAAGGCCCCTGCTGCGACGCCGTCAAATGCGCCGAGCGCATCGACCGCCTCAACGAGAAATACCGGGCCGAGGTCCTGGGCTTCTGCTTCGACACCGGCCACGCCAACCTTCTGGGCATCGACCCCGGGCGGTTCCTGCGGACGCTGGGCCACCGGCTCAAAGTCCTCCACGTCCATGACAACGACGGCGTGCGCGACCTCCATCAGATTCCCTTCACCTTTGCCCGCACGCGGGAAAGCACCACCTCCACCGATTGGGAAGGCTTCCTGCGGGGCCTCCGCGAAATCCGTTTCCCCGGCGTATTGAGCTTCGAGACCGGGCCGGCGCTGAACGCGTTCCCGCCCTCGCTTCACGCGGAAACGCTTCGTTTCATCGCCCGGATCGGGCGCTACTTGGCCCAACGCCTTGACGACGCGCCGGACGCTACCCCGGCGCCCCGGGACTGACGGCCGCAACCCGCATTCCCCCGCGCAAAAAAGCCGCCGCCGGCAGCAGAATCTCCTGCTGTCAGCGGCGGCTTTTTTGCCTTCCTCCGGAATCACATCACTTCATATTGGCGAAGCGTTCCACTGCCTTCGTGAAGTTGGCGATGGTGCGCTCGGCGTCGCCGTGCTCGATGCCGTCCTTCACGCAATGCTGGATATGGCCCTCCAGGATCACCTGGCCGCACTTATGGAGCGCCGATTTGGCGGCGTTGATCTGGGACAGGATATCCTCGCAGGGAATATCCTGGTCAATCATCCGCTCGACCGCCTGCACCTGGCCAATGATCTTCTTCAACCGGCGATGCAGATTCTCGAAATCCATGCACTGTCTCAAAGTCCATTCCTCCCGGATTCCCGAAGCCATTCTGCCAACGGTTTTTCTGGCAACATTATCCTGCCTTGACAGCGATTTGTCAAGCGGAAAAAGAGATTCATCATCAACCGGCCGGGAAGTGGAAGGGCGGCAGGAGGAGCAGAGCACGACGTTTCAAGGAAAGCATTCTTTCTCGCGGCCCCTTCAGATTAGGCTATAGCAGATATCACGTCCGCTGGCTCCCCCCCGTGATATGCCAGTGGCATATCACGCCCCTCCCGGAGGGGGGCTTGGAGCCTCCCAGCGAGGGAGGTGGCGCGAAGCGCCGGAAGGAGGGACACCGCACGACGAATCGGTTCTTGTTTTTTCCAACCCTGTCAGTTTTCGGGGTCCTGATTTGTATGTAAAATTAAAGGTATTCGAACAAAAATTTTCGGGAGGGATTCTATCATGCCAATTAACAGAAATGAACTCACAAAAGAACTGATTTTAAAAGCAATGCGGTGCAAGTCTCCGGATGAGCTGAGATCGCTGGCCAGGTCGGAAGGGTTTGAGATTACGAAGGACGAAGCGGAAGCTTATTACGCGGAACTTTCCGACGTTGAGCTTGACAACGATTCGCTGAAAGCGGTAGCGGGCGGCATCGATACCTGCTATGCGGTAGACGGCTGCGCCTGGTATTTATGAAGCGCGGGGCGCTTTGATCGTCCCGTCAGGAACAACCATTTGTACATTCAGCAAGTCAATACCATTATAATATTTTATCCTTATCCTATCATTATCTTTTCATCATAACGCAAGGAAAAAAACGTGTCGGAAAAACGCGGAAAGCGTCACTCCCCATTCCTGTCAGCGGTTTCTCTTTCAGAACAGGTTCCGTGTTTCACGTGAAATATTATTTCGATTGCGACGAATTGTTTCACGTGAAACATTTTTTCGGCTGCGGCAAATTGTTTCACGTGAAACATTTTTTCGGCTGCGGCGAATTGTTTCCCGTAAAACTTTTTTCGGTCAGCGAATTGTTTCACGTGAAACATTTTTTCGTTTCGCAGCAGCGTTTTGTCTTTCGTTTCCCATCGACGAAAATAGAGCCAGGCCGGATTTCCGGTCTGGCTCTTTTCTGGCGCGTTTATCCCTTGTGTTCCTCCAGCCGCATGAGCATGAAGCAGTAATCGGACAGGCGGTTGATGTAGAGACGGTCGGTTTCATGGACTTCTTCCTGGCGGGCCAGGCGGAGCATCTGGCGCTCGGCCCGGCGGGCGATGGTGCGGGCAAGGTCGAGCATGGCGCCGCCTTTCGTATCGCCGGGAATCAAAAAGCAACTGAGCGGGCCGGTGATGCCCTCAATGCGATCCATCTCGGACTCGATGTCCTTGACGTGCATTTCGGTGATGTGCGGCGGCTGCCCGAGGCTGGCGAGGTCCGCCATGAACAGCGAGACGTCTTTCTGCAGCATCAGCAGCAGCGTCTTGACTTCCTCGTTCTGGCAGAAGGCCCGGGCCATGCCCAGGGCGGAGTTCATTTCATCGACGATGCCGTAAGTCTCGACGCGCAGCGAGTCCTTGTCAACGCGCTCGCCGGTAAAGAGGCTGGTCTGTCCCTTGTCGCCGGTTTTCGTATAAACGCCCATGCTTTCTCACCTCAATCAAAGATTTCAGATTCGTTGAAGAAGATATGGATTTCGCGGGCCGCGCTCTCCGGGCTGTCGGAGGCGTGGACGGCGTTCTCGCCCTTGCTGGCCGCGTAAAGCTGGCGGATGGTGCCCGGCGCCGCTTCTTTCGGGTCAGTCTTGCCGTTGATGTCGCGCACTTTGGCGATGGCGTTGTCACCGGCCAGCACCATGGCGATGATGGGGCCGGAGGTCATGAAGGTTTCCAGCTCCTCGTAGTACGGACGGCCGATGTGCTCGACGTAGTGCTTGGCGGCGACGTCCTTCGTCATCTTCATCATCCGCAGGGCGAGAAGCGTGAGCCCCGCCTCCTCGTAAATTTTGATGATGTCGCCCGTGTGCTTGCCCTTGAAGGCGTCCGGCTTGATCAGTACCAAAGTCTTTTCCATCATTGTTCCCCTTTCACATTGTTTTCGTTGCGATATTTGAGCGCAATGTCATTGTAGTCAACGGCGGACTGGTGGAGCGCCGCGATCTCATCCTCGCGGAGTTCGCGGATGACCCGGGCAGGCGTGCCGAAGATCAGGACGTTGTCCGGGAACGTCGTGTTCTGCGTGACCACCGAGCCGGCGCCGACGACGCAGTTGCTGCCGATGACCGCGTGCCCCAGCAGGATCGCGCCCATGCCGATCAGGGTGTTGTCGCCGACGCGGGCACAATGGATGACGGCGCCGTGGCCCACGGTTACGTAGTCGCCGATGATCGTCGGCTCGCTGCTCATGACGTGGACCGTGACGTTGTCCTGGAGGTTCGTGAATTTCCCGACCCCGACGCGCTGGATGTCGCCCCGGACGACGGTATTGAACCAGACGTTCACGCCCTCCGCCAGCGTGACGTCGCCGACGATGCGCGCTCCTTCGGCCAGGAACACATCTCCGGCAATCTTTGGCGTCAGGCCCCGATAGGCGAATATCTGACGCAAGGCCAATCCTCCTTTCGCCGTTGATGCCTCAAAATCTGCCGCTCTTATTATAATGAAAAAGCGGCAAAATGTAAATCATCCAATCCGATTCACGATGCGCCCGCCCGAAAATTCCTTTCCCCGCGGGCCCGGCCATAAAAAAGGAGGGAGACGCGCTCCCTCCCGATGACCGGCGGACGGTCATTTCTTGTCTTTTCTTTCCTGCGACTTGCTGTCCCGCTTTACCTGGTTCTGGCCGCTCTCATTGACCTGGGACGGCCACTCCTGGAAGGTCAGCATGCCAAGCTGATAGAGGGCGATACCGGCCCGGGTGAGGTCGGGATTGTCGATGAGCTGGACGGAGAAGCGGCCGCCGTACTGCCCCCGGAAGAAGGTCTTCACCATCTGGGTGTCGGCGGTCACGGTTTCGTCAATCTTGCCGTCGCCGTTGGTGTCGATGTCGAGGATCTTAGCGGTGACGCAATAGATGCCGGTCTGCCCCTGCACGTCGGTCAGGCGCACGAATTCATAGCCGCCGCTGGTCATGATGCGATCGATGAATTTTTTCTGATCCTCCTCGGAGCGGGCGCCGATGTCCTTCGGCAGTTCCTTGTCATCGAAGGCGTCCACCAGGACGATCCAGGCGTTGATGATGTCGTAGCCCTCGTTCTGGAAGATCAGCACGTCGCCGCGGGCGTTCTCGTCCATGGTGCTGGCGGGCACCACGTTCGGCTTCTGCGGGCAGATGATGCTGTATCCGTAACGCTGGCTGGTGTATTTATAGCCGCTGTTCTGGTAGTAGTCCAGCGCCTCCTCCGGCGTGAGTTCCGCCGATTCGCTGTCGGCCGGCTGCTCCGCCGCGGACGTCGCCGCTTCCTCGGCAAAGGCGGCCGGCCCCGTCAACGAGAACGCGGTCACACCCGCGGCCAGTGCCATCCGTAAAGTTTTCTTCCAATTCATGGACATACCCTCCTCATGGTTCGTCAAAAGCTAACCGTATGCTAACAAGGTCGTCTGAAAAGAGCGTGAAGGACCATTGCCAGCGCCCGCCGGCAGGCCTGCTGCCTGACGGCGGCCCGGTCCCCGCCGAAGCGGTTTTCCCCGACGGTGGTCCCGTCGGACGTGGCCACGCCGATATAGACAAGGCCCACCGGCTGGCCGGGGGCGCCCGCCGGGCCGGCAAGGCCGGTGACGCTGACGCCGACGTCCGTACGCAGCAAACGGCGCACGCCCTCCGCCATCTCACGGGCCACGGCTTCCGAGACCGCCGTATGGGCGTCGAGCGTGGACTGCCGGACGCCGAGCACGCCGGCCTTGACTTCGTCGGTGTAGGAGACGACGGCGCCCTTGACGTAGGCGGAGCTGCCGGGAATTTCCGTGAGCCGGCCGGTCAGCAGGCCGCCGGTGCAAGACTCGGCGCAGGCTATCGTGAGGCCGCGCTCCGCCAGCAAGCGCCCCACTGTTTCCTCGGCGGATTCGCCCGGTGCCGGCCGGTTCCTCTCGCTGTCCCTCACGACTTGGCCGGCTCCGCTACCAGATCGTAGGCGAAGCCCTCCACAATGCGGGCCCGGACGATATCGCCGGGCTGGCTGTCGGCGTCGCCCTCGATGTAAATCTTGCCGTCCACGTCCGGCGCCTCGCGATAGGAACGGCCGTAGGCGATCTGCTCTTCCTGGGCGTCCCGGCCCTCGATCAGCACGTCGATTTCATGGCCTACCAGCGACTGGCCCAGCTCTTCCGAGATTTTGCTCTGGCGGCTCATGAGGTCGTGGTAGCGCTCTTCCCGGTCCGTCTCGCCGATCTGGTTGTCCAGCGACGCCGCCGGGGTGCCGTCCTCCCGGGAATAGGTGAAGACGCCGACCTGGTCGAAGCGCTGCTCCTCCACGAAGCGGCGCAGCGTCTCGTATTTCTCCGCCGTTTCCCCGGGGAAGCCGACGATGAAGGTGGATCGGATGGCCACGCTGGGAATCCGCTCCCGGATTTTTATCAGCAGGGCTTCCATTTCCCGGCGCGTGGTGGAGCGCCGCATGGCCCGCAGGATGTCGTCGTCGGCGTGCTGAAGCGGCAGGTCGACGTAGTTGCAGATTTTCGGCTCCCGGGCGATGGTGTCGATGAGCTCGTCGGTGAAGAAGCGCGGGTAGGCGTAGAGGTTCCGTATCCACCGGATGCCCTCCACCCGGCACAATTCCCGGAGCAACGCCGCCAGCCGCGGCTCGCCGTAGAGATCGCGCCCGTAATTCGTGGTATCCTGGGCGATCAGGTTGATTTCCCTGACGCCGCTCTCCGCCAGGCGCGCCACCTCGGCCCGGATGTCCTCCAGGGGGCGGCTGCGGTAATGGCCGCGAATGAGGGGGATGGCGCAGAAGGCGCAGCGGTTGTCACAGCCTTCGGCGATCTTGACGAAGGCGGTATAGGACGGCGTCGTCACGATCCGGGGCATTTTGGCGTCATAGATGATCTCGGAGGGGCCGGCGAGGATGACGCGGTTGCCGGCCAGCGCTTCCCGCACCGCTTCCATGACGCGCGGGAAGGCGCCCGTGCCCAGGATGGCGTCCACTTCGGGCATCTCGTCGAGGATGGCCTGGCCGTAGCGCTGCCCCAGACAGCCGGCGGCAATCAGGGCCCGGCAGCAGCCGGTCTTCTTGTATTCGGCCAGATTCAGGATGGTCGTGATCGACTCCTGCTTGGCGGTCTCGATGAAGGCGCAGGTGTTGACGATGAGGATTTCCGCTTCCGCCTCCTCCGTCGTAAGCTCCATGCCGTTTTCCCGCAGAACGCCCAGCATGACCTCAGTATCGACGAGATTCTTGGCGCATCCCAGGCTGATGAATCCAACTTTCACAATCGTTCCTCCTCAAAAAAAGCGAAAGAGAAACGGGGCTTAGTGTACCCTTGCCCCGTCTGTTTCATCGGAAACGGATTTCCTTGAGCCAGCGGTCGAGGTAGTCCTGCCGCTGCTTTTCCGTATAGGCCGGCAGGCGCTCGAACAGCGTCAGGTTCTTGCCCGCCAGCATCTTGTAGGCCAGCGTATCCGGGGCGGCGGGGACGAGAAAGACGCCCGCCTCCTGCAGGGCTTGCTGGGCCCGGTCGCTGAGCAGCCAGGCGGCGAAGTCATAGACCGGCTTCTGATCGTCCCGCAGGAGCCCGATTCCCGTCAGCATGTAGGCGGTACCGTCCGCCGGGTAGATGATCTTCAGCGGATAGCCGTTGTTGAGGTAGCGCAGCGTTTCGCTCTGCACCGCCAGGGAAATATCGACCTCGCCCATGCCCGCCATGCGGACCGGCGTGGAAAGGTATTTGACGTACTGCACGACTTTCGGCTGCATCGCCGCCAGCAGGCGGAACGTCTCAGCCTCGCCGTAGGCCGCCAACAGGGAGAAGTAGAGGTTCGAAGCCGCGTCGGCCGCCAGGAAATCCGTCATGCCCAGCCGCGCGTTCGGATAGGCCGCCAGTTCCGGCCAGGTCTGGGGAATCCGCGGCAACGTCCGCAGGTAATCGCTGTTCACGCAGAACACAACCGGGTCATACCAGACGCCGACCCAGGCGCCCTCCGGGTCCTTCAGTTCGTCCGCCACCTGGTCGGTCTGCTCGGTCTCGTAAGGGACGAAGGCGCCCGCCTCCGCCGCCTGCCGCAGCACCGCGCTGTCCGCCAGTACCATCGCCGCGTCCGGACTGGCCTTGCTTTTCCGCAGGCGTTCCGTGAGCTCGGCCGGGGAAAGCGGCACGAACTCCACCCGGATATGGCTTTCGTTCTCGTATTCTTCCGCCAGGAGTCCCGCCTGCTCCGCCGGCATGGTGGTATAGACGCGGATCGTGTGGGCGCGCGTCTTGTCCGCATGGCCGGACAGGAAAAGGGAACCCAGCGCCACCGCCACCACCAGCACGAAGGCGGTCAGCAGCAGGGATGTATATCGTCTCATGGGAATCCGTTCTCCTCGTATCGTGAAGATAAGGAAAAGGAGCCGCCCGGGCGGCTCCTTGCCAAAAACGATTGCCAGTTATTCACTGTGCCGGAGCCAGTCCGGAATATCGAGGGACGCCAGGGGCGCGGGCTTAGGGGCCGCCGGCGGGGGAGCCGCGGCGGCGCCCGCCTCGGGGGCGGCAGCGCCTCTC
>JAEEGN010000033.1 GCA_016280345.1 Selenomonadaceae bacterium
AAATCTCCGTTGCCTGCCGGGCCATCGTGCGCTCCAGCGTAGCGTTCAGCAGACTTGCGACCTTATGCTGAAGCAGGATGGCGCAGAAACCGAGCACCGCCACCAGCGCCAGGAACTTCAACAGCAGGGAGAGGTAGGGGTCAAACCGGACAAAGCTTTTCGATTCATTTCTCGGGTCCAAGGACTTCAACCCCCTCCATGAGCCAGTTCATCCGCTCCAAGAGCGCGTCGTCGCTGATTGCCTCGCCCTCGCCGCAACGGAGCCGGCCGGTGTTGTCGCGGAGGACGCCGGAGAAAATCAGCCGGTTGTTGATGAGCTCCTGCAGCATCGAGTCCAGACGCACCGCAATATCCGGCGTGACCGCCACCGAGTAGGGAGAAAGCCCGACCGCGCCCTGGTCGATGCCTACCCAGAAATTCCTCGTATGGTTGAGCTCACCCCGGAGGAATCGGTACAGGATGACGGAATAAAACGCGTCCCACCGGGCTACCACGGAGGTCAGGTTGTGCTCCGAATAGCCCTCCAGCGGCGTATGGTAGCCGATGAAGTCGATGCCGTGCGCTTCGGCCACGTCGGCGACATTCGCCTCGTTTTGATGAAACGTCAGGACGTCCGCCCCCGCCTTGATCAGACGTACGGCGTTGGCGTTGGCCTGTTCCGCGTCCTGCCAGCTGCCGGTCCAGGTGACGAGGACCCGCGCCTTGGGATTCACGCGCCGGGCCCCCAAAGTGAACGCATTGATTCCGCGGCAGACCTCGGAATTCTGCATCGCGCCCACATAGCCAAGGATTCCCGTTTTCGACCGCATGGCAGCCAACGCCCCGGACAGATACCGGGCCTGATAGAGCCGCGGGAAATAGGCCGTCATGTTCCGGCTGTGGACTTCGGCGGAAACCGTCGCGAAAGCGATGTTGGGATACTCCGCCGTGAGATCCTGCACCTCGGCGGGATACGCGTAACTCGCCAGGAAGATCATATTCGCCCCGGCCGCCGCCAGTTCCTGCACCGCCTTGCGGCATTGGCCGTTGTTCTCCGCCACCTTGTCCTTCAGCAGGAGCTCGGCGCCCAGCATTTCGCAAGCCTTTTTCATTCCTTCATAATGGGCGGAGTTATAGCCTGGCCGCGTCACGTCCCCGATGATGACGAATCCGATCCTGGGCCGCGCCGTGCCGGAGTTTTCTTCCCCGCGGAACAGCAACCAGAACAAGGCGGCCACCAGAAGCCCGGCGGCCACAATCAGCCCCCATCGCCCCCAGGAAGGCAGTCGAAACGATTCCATGCTGTTTTCCCCCTATCGCTGAACGCCTGTCATTCACGCTTCTGTCCATCAACCGAGGACATAGCTCTCCCCCCCCCGGATTTCCAGACCAGGGGCAGGGAAACGAACTCGCTCTTCGGCATCGCCCGGTTCAGGAAATTCCCCTGGAGAGAATCGACGCCGAACTCGGACAGCACCCGCAAATGTTCCTGCTTGGAAACGCCCTCGGCGGCAATCTGGACGCTGGTGTCCCGGATCATCTGCACCGTGCTGGTGAGAACGGACCGGCCCGTACGACCGCTCAAAGCGTTCCAGAGAATGCTGTGGCTGATCTTGATATCTTCAAAGCCCAGGGAGCAGACGTCCTGGAGGTTCGGATACAACGTGTCGAAACCGTCCATCGCGCAACGGAAGCCCGCTTCCCGCAGAGCCTTGACCGGCCCTTTGAGTCGCGCGAGATTGTTGAATACCATGTTTTCCCTGAACTCGAAGACGACCTGACCGTGGTCGATGCCATGCTGCCGGGCGCAGCTTTTCACCCGGTCGATGAAGTCGGGATGCAGGCATTCGGTGCTGGAAAGGTTCACATGGATATCCCTGAGTCCCATCGAGGCGGGTACGCCGCTGGCAAGGAAATCGCAGACCTCATAGAGCACGAAGACGCCGATGTCGCTCATCATGCCGATCTCTTCCGCCACCGGAATGAAATCACCCGGGGGCACCTCCCCGAGCTCCCTGTCATGCATCCGCACCAGCGCCTCGGCCGACACGATGCGGAAATCCGACCGGCGGTAAATCGGCTGAAAATAGACCTCGAAGCCGTCCTCCATGAGACAGCGCCGGAGCGCCGCCTCGATTTCCCGGCGGCGCTGGATGTAGCGAAGTTCCCGGCCCGCCAGCACGGTGGAGCCGTCGGTCCTGGGCGTCGGACTGTCCACCAGGTACATGACATCCTCTGCCGTCTTCATCTCCCCGGGCACAGCGGCCAGCACCACGACCGCTTCCGTGGTGGCGGCAGTACGGACGCCCTTCCATTTCTCCCGGAAGCGGACCCGGATGGTTTCCGCGATCTTCGCTGCCCGGTCCGCTTCCTTCTCCTCGGAGGTCGTTACCGGGGAAGGGATCAGGACGAACGTGGACCAGTTGGCGTAGTAAACCTCGTGCGGGGAAAGGAGCGACTTCAGGTAGCTGGCCATCTCATGGTGGAAGGCCGCCGTCTCCATCACGCCCATGGTCTGTTGGAAAGCGCCGATATTGAGCAGCCGGACAACGATGACGTGGAAGTTCAGATCCGCGCCGAGGAAAGAAGCCAGATCAAGTTCCAGAGCCCGCCGGTTGAACATCCCGAGCGAGGTGCTCATGCGGTCGTTTTCCGTCTCGATCAGGAGCAGGAGGCCCAACGTTGTCAACGAATCCGTGAATATTTCCAGCTGAATCTCCCGCACCGCCATCTGGAGGACGATGCCGCAGACGACGAGCAGGATGAACAGGGCCATCGCCTTCCGCTTGCGCGGCTCTGACGTCTTCCAGTAAACGTTGAGCTGGCCAAAGCCCAGCCAGACGTAAAAAAAGGCGATCAGGTAAAGGAAATACGAGCCCGATTGGCGCACGTAATGGAAAGCGAAATCGTAATAACAAATCCATCCCAGAAGCGGATTCAGGAAAACAAAGATCTCCGAAATGACGAAGGGAACAGCGTAAAGGAGAAGCCGCAACCCGGAGAATTTCCGGATCACCCCGCAGACGCAGTAAACATAATACGTGAACAGCGGCGGAATCGCGCAATGAAAGATCATATTGAGGAGACGCGTGCCTTCCACCAGTCCCCGCTGTCCGGGAAAAGCCGGGGCGAGCAGGAACCAGCTCTCCGCGATCATCGTCACCGAGGACATGAAAATCGTGCCCAGGAGCAGGCAGAAAGACTGCCCCTGGGAGCGGGACGACCGGCCCCAGAGCACGATGTAGACGAGGCAGGTCACGCTCAGGAGGGCGGCGGCGATATAGAACGATGTCTGATAAACCCAGGGAATGTTGATCATAAGTTCCTCCCCCGTGGCCCTTGCCAATACCCGGGAAGCCCATTCCGCTGCTTTTCTCCGGCAGCCCTTACAGTGTCAGGACCAAAACCCCCGACGGATCGTCCAGGTTCTTTTCCACGTTTTTCACCACGTCGGCCTGGTTCGTGACCACGACCATTGTCGTCAGCGGCTTTCCGGCCGCCAGGACAGCGGCCCGGTCGAACCGCAGCAGCGGCGTCCCCGCTTTTACCCGGTCGCCGGGCTTTACCAGAGCGGTAAAGCCCCTGCCCTTCAACTCGACGGTATCGATGCCGGCGTGGATGAGGATCTCGGCGCCCTGGCTCCTGAGGGCCACGGCGTGTCCCGTCTCCGTCACCACCATGACCTCACCGTCACAGGGAGCGACGACCGCCGACGCGTCCGGCGACGGCTCCACCGCGAAGCCGTCACCCATAACCTTGCCGGCAAAAACGGGATCCCCGACCGCCGTTATGTCCATGATCCGGCCCGCCACCGGCGCGGCCAGGACCAACGTCTTCTTTCCGAATCCAAACATGATGATTCCGTCCTTCCGGCAAAGCGCATGAAAAACGCCCTGCCCTGTTTTTATCAAGCGGCGGCCGTGAATACGAGACGACCGCCGATGATGGTCCGCTGCACTCGGACGGCGCCGTCGAAGATCACGATATCAGCCCGTTTCCCCGGCTCCAGGGAGCCGTATTCCCCGTAGATGCCGAGGTTCTGCGCCGGGACTTTGGACGCGCAGGCCACGGTCTGCGCGAGGCTGGCGCCGGTATTGGCGGCGAAGTTCGCCACCGCCCGGTCCAGGGTCAGTACGCTACCGGCAATCGTGCCGTCCGAAAGCGTCGCCATCGGCCCGGACACCCGGACGATCTGGCCGCCCAGCTCGGATTCGCCGTCGCCGAGCCCACAGGCCCGCATGGAGTCCGTAACGAGGATGATATGACGCTCCTGCTTCATGCGCCAGAGGAATCGCTGCGTCATCGGATGCAGGTGCACGTTGTCGGCGATGATTTCGCAATCCGCCGGCGTATCCAGCGCCGCCCCCGCCAGTCCCGGCCGACGGTGATGGAAGGGGGCCATGCCGTTGAAGAGATGCGTGACGTGATTCACGCCGTATTGCAGGATCGCCTGGCGGGCCGTATTGTAATCGGCGGAGCTGTGGCCGAGAGAGACCGCCATGCCCGCCGCCTGGCACTGCTGTACGAAGGTATAGTCGCCCTTGAGTTCCTCCGGGGCGACGGTGATGAGCCGGATGACACCCTGATAGGCCCGGATGCGATTGAAGTCCGGCGCCGCGATGTTCTCCGCCGCCTGCGCGCCCCGCTGGGCCCGGTTGATGAAAGGGCCTTCCATATTCGCCCCCAGGATGACCGCGCCGTCCCGCTCCGCCCCCATAGCAGCCCGGATTCGGTCCAGGGCCCGGTAGATGGTGGGAAAATCGTAGGTCATCGTGGTGGGCAGCATGGCGGTGACGCCGGTAGATGCCTGATAGCGGGCAATGGCAGGAAGCGCGGCGGGGTCATCGTCCATGACGTCAAACCCCGCCGCGCCGTGAATATGGACATTGATGAAGCCCGGTGAAACGTATGCCCCCTGCGCGTCAAGGATTTCGTCCATCCGGCTCCGTTCTTCCCGGTTGAGCCCCATGCTGGGGATGATGCGCGCAATCCGTTCATCGTAAAGCAGAGCCCGATGCTCCACGACCTGGAACTCACCCCGTTCATCCGGCAGGATCAGCCGCCCGTTGACGATCGCCTTCATTCCCTTCACCTCTGCCCGGCCGGAACCCCTGCCGTTCTGTTTTCCGCCGTCATTTATACTTTTCCGGCAAACGGGCCGCCGCCGACCGATCGGCCAGCACCAGGGCGTTCCGATGAAGCTGGAGCACGGAAGCCGGCGCCTCGGGAGTGATGTCGCCGCAAACCGCCTGCATCAGCGCCCCGGTCTTGCCGGCGCCGCTGGCCAGGAGCAGGATGTTCTGCGCGAACATGATGTCCCGGATGCCCATGCTGATGGCCCAGTGCGGCGTATCCTCCAGCGACTCGAAAAAGCGGGCGTTCGCGGTCCGGGTCGCCTCGGAAAGTTCCACCACGTGCGTCTCGGGCACGAAACTCGGCCCCGGCTCGTTGAAACCGATATGGGCGTTGGGTCCGATGCCCAGGATCATCAGGTCGATGCCGTCCACCGCCTCGATGGCCGCGCCGTAACGGGCGCATTCGGCGGCGACGTCGTCGGCCATGCCGTCGGGCGCCAGCACGTGGTCCTCATGGATGTTCACATGGTCGAAGAGATTGTGCTGCAGATAGAAATGGAAGCTCTGGGGATGCTCCGGGGGCAGGCCGATGTATTCGTCCAGCCCGAAGGTGCGCACCCGGGCGAAGTTCACCGTGCCGGCGGCGCAGGCTTCCCCCAGCTTCTGATAAAGCAGGAGCGGCGTTGCGCCGGCCGCCAGCCCGATAACGCTGTCCGGCTTGTGCCGTATCTGGTCGATGACGAACTCCGCCGCCGCCTCGCTCATATCCTCGTATGTATCCGTGATCCGGACCTTCATTGGAATCGCCTCCCAATCGCGAAAAGCGCTTTGTGATCGTTGTATGGTTGTCCGGCGCCGCAGCCGCGTCAGCCGGAAAGCGGCGCGGGCGGCTGCCCGGAAATCTTCTGTCGCAGGCAATACAGTGCCCCGATGAGCCCGGCGTCGTTGCCCAGGCGGGCAAACGCGAACCGGGTCCCTGCCAGGAGGGGCGGCAGGAGCCTTTCCCGCAGAGCCTCCCGCAGGATGGGCAGCAGGTAATCCGCCTGGGCGGCGATGCCGCCGCCGATGACCACGGCGGACGGATTGACCGTATAGCAGACGGGGACAAGGCCCGCAGCCAGAGCCGCCATCTGACGCCGGACGGCCGCCGCCGCCACCTCATCGCCGGATTTCGCCCACTGGAAGACACGCTCTCCGGTCACTTCCGGCAAGGGCAGTCCTTTAGCGGCGGCCACGCTGTGCCGGAGCGCCGAAGTCGCGGCCGTTTCCTCCAGCGTCCCGTCCGCCAGCGGGATGAAGCCCACCTCGCCGGCGAAACCGTTGGCGCCGCGCACGACCTTGCCATCGACGATGACGCAGCCGCCGACACCGGTGCCGACCGTCAGGCAGACGAAGGGCGACGCCCCCTGCCCGGCCCCCTGCCAGAACTCGCCGAGGCCGGCGCAAGCCGCGTCGTTCTCTACCGTTACCGGCATCCCGGTTTCCTCCCCCAGGATCTCCGCCAGCCGCGTTCCCGTGTAGCCGGGAAAGCTCTCCGAGACGAAGGCGATACGCCCCGTCCCGTCCACGACGCCGGCGGTGGAGACGCCAGTGCCGATAAGCGCATAGCGGGAAGCATAGGCTCGCAGGCGTTCCCGAAGGAGCGCCAGCATGGCCGCCGGCCCTCGCGCCCGCACCGGGTTTTCCCGCTGCTCTTTCCAGAGGAAGCGTCCGTCCTCATCCGTGACGCCGCATTTGATTGCCGTCCCGCCGATATCGAACAGCGCGCAGGCCGGCATCACCGGCCGCCTCCGTTCCCGAGACCCGACGCGTCAACTGCTCCAGGTGCGGACCGGACTCGTCCCCCTGAGGTGGTCATCGTCATTGGACTCTCCCTTCTTCTTCGTCGGCAGGGGCGGCCCCGCCGTTCCCACGGAATCGATCTTATCGCCGACGCGTCCCAGGAGATCGCCGACCGAGGAGGAAAAGCGCTGATTGTCCACGCGGGAGGCTTTCTCCTTGAAATCCGGCTCGCCGGGTAGCTTTATGCTGTTGATTTTTCGCCGCTCACTGGTGGCGTTCAGAAGGATCTCCGCCAGCCAGTCGCGCTTTTCCAGCTTATCGCCGCCGGATTCGTTTTCGCTCAAGGTATTTCCTCCGATTTCCACGGGCCCGGGCCGCCCGTCCATGCGCCTCCGAAACGTCCCGCCGGCCAGGGTACTTCCCGCCGCCGGTGACGCCATTCCGCAACCGTAATTCCGCGATTATCCGGGAACCGGATCCAATCGCTTCAATGATTGTCATAATAATAAGATATTCGCCGCAGAATCCCCATTTTCCTTTATTTTCCCGTCGGAAATCTTCCGCCGCCCCGTCCCCAAACGCCTCGTAAAAGAAAGCCGCCGGAACGCGCAACAGGCGCGTCAGGCGGCTATCAGCTACTGCACGGCAATATTGAGCTCCAGGATCTGGCCCCCGATATCCATCTTGACCACCAGATACTGGCTGCTGCTGATCTTTATCTTGAAATCCTTGCCCACCGTAAGGCTTGGGGTGGAAATATCCACTTCCAGGCCCATCGCCGCAAGATTCGTAGCGGCATTGGCCGTGAGCATATTGCTCATCTCCGACAGGGCGCTCTGCGCCATATCGTTGAGCTCATCCACCGGCATGCCCATCATCATCTTGGAGGCAATAAACCGGGCCGCCTCGTCACTCATGTTATAGACAACGTTGCCCCGGAGTCCCTTCGTGAAGCCCACGATGATGGAAACGCCAAGACTCGTGCAGGTCTGCTCCTGCACCCCCATCCCGGCCCGTTTGGGGACATCGAAGCCCATCATCGGCAATACAGCGGACAGGGCGTCAATGAAGGGGTTGACTAATTTGGCATCCATTCCTTACTCCCCCTCCGCGAAGCCGATATTCATGCAGATATCCCCGAGGCGGGTTTCCGCCTTGATGCGGAACGATGTCATCTTGAAGTTGGCAACCCGGATGGAGTTTCCGCAAATCGTGCCCGGCGGCGAGATCCGCATCTCCTTCTCCTTGAGATCGTTGACGGTGGAAGCCGCCCGGCCGACGATGATATTCGCCGCTTCCTCCACAGCATCGCTGGCTTCCTCCTCGGAAAGCTCGTCCTCGCTGTCCTTCGACAGGAGCGCGCAGGCGAACTTGCGCATCGTCCCCCGGTTCATATAAACGATAGCGCGCCCCATGGGGCTGCCCGTGAGGCCGATGATGACGGCGATGCCGTCCACGTCGAGGTAGTTGCCCTCAGCCACGTCAAAGCTCACTTTGCTGTGGACGCCGACGAGGCTGAAAAGGCTCTTCTGCAGGACCTTGATGAAGGACTTGACGTAAAGCTCCTTGAGCTCGCCCAGCTGGGCCAGCCGGTCCTGGCAAAGGAACGTCATGGCGTCGATCAGTTCGTTGGGATTGACCGGCTTCTGCAGGAACGAGCTGATGCCGGCCTCCCGGCCCTTGAGCATCAAGGCGGCGTCTTTCATGGCGCTGATCATGACGATGCGGGCCGAGCCGTCCAGGGCGCGGATACGGCGGCTGCACTCGACGCCGTCGGCATCGGGCAGGTTCATATCCATCGTCACCACGTCCGGATGATATGCCTGATACTTCTCCACCGCCTCGCGGGCGCTGTTGGCCATGCCCACCACGTCGAAGTTCGTCTTCGACAGGATGTCGTTCAGCACGGCGCAACTGATACGGGAATCATCTACAATCAAGACTCTAAGGCGTTCCAATCCCTATCACCTGTCTCTCTTATAAAGTTTGCCATGAAGCATGGCGTTCTTCCACTTTGTATATCATATCATAATTTTACCAGAAAAGATTCCCTCTGTGCAAATTTTTCTCACAAAAAGCTGAAGATTCTTTTCCCAAAAGCCAAAAAGTCGAAACAAAACGGGACGGCGACCGGCCGCGTCAGAAGCGCGACAGAATCGTGCGGGCCACGTAGACGCCGGAAGCCGAAGCCTGGGACAGCCCCCGGGTGACGCCGGCCCCGTCGCCGGCGGCGAAAATATTGGGCAGCGGCAGTTCCAGCTGCTTCGTCAGCGAGATACGGGAGCTGTAGAACTTCACCTCGACGCCATAGAGCAGGGTATCGTCGTTGGTCATGCCCGGCGCGATATTGGCCAACGTCTGCACCATCTCCATGATATTGTCGAGGTGGCGCTTCGGCAGTACCAGCCCGAGATCGCCCGGCGTCGCCGCCAAAGTCGGCCGGGTAAAGCTTTTCGACAGGCGATCGGCGTCGGTGCGCCGCCCCTTGACCAGATCGCCCCAGCGCTGGACGAGGACGCCGCCCCCCAGCATATTCGAGAAGGAGGCGATTCGCTTGCCGTACTTGTAGGGCTCGTTGAAAGGCTCGGTGAAATGGTTGCTGACCAGCAACGCGAAGTTCGTGTTCCGGCTCTGGAGCTTCGGATCGCTGTAGGAATGGCCGTTGACGGTGACCACGCCGTCCGTGTTCTCCGCCACCACGTGGCCATGGGGATTCATGCAGAAGGTCCGCACCAGGTCCCCATACCGCTTCGTGCGATATACCAGCTTGGCCTCATAGACCCGGTCGGTGATGTCGCTCCAGACCTCGTCCGGCACCTCCACCCGGACGCCCACGTCCACCTGGTTGTTGAGCAGTTTCACCCCGAGGCGACGGCACTCGTCGCTGAACCACTCCGCCCCGGCCCGGCCCGGCGCGATGACAAGGCAGCGGGCGGAGACCGTCTCGCCGTTATCCAGCACCAGCGTGTTGTCCTCGCCGACGCTGCCGGGCTCTACGTGCTTCACCGGCGTCAGGAAGCGGAATTCCACCTTCTCCTTCAATCCCTCGTACATCTTCTCCAGAAGGCGAAGGTTGTTCTCCGTCCCCAGATGGCGCACGCTGGCGTCCAGGAGGTGCAGGTCATACTGCAGGGCCCGTTTCCCGAGGTCGTTGCCGGCCGTGGTGAAAACCTGGGAGGGCGCCCCCTGCTGCAGGTTGATCTCATCGACGTAGCGGATGAGCGCCATGACCTCCTCGTCTTCCAGGTAATCGTTGAGCCAACCGCCAAAGGCGGTGGTGAAGTTGAACTTGCCGTCGGAAAAAGCCCCGGCCCCGCCAAAGCCGCGCATGATGCTGCACGGATTGCAGCGGACGCAGCTCTTGACCTTGCCGGCAGCAATGGGACAACGCCGATGATAGATATCGTTGCCGCTCTCCAGGACGACGACCCGGAGTTCCGGACGCACCGCCGTCAGCTCGTAGGCAGCGAAGGCCCCGGCCGGCCCCGCCCCGACAATCGCCACATCATAACGCTTCATAGGAAATTCACCTCGCTCTTGATAAAATAACTAAATTTTGTCGAATGAACCCAGCGCTCGTTAGCGCGGGATAAAACCCTTTACCCTGTGTATATCATACCATATTTGCGCCTTTCTTCCAACCGGAAAAAGACGGCCTCCGTCCGTCCCGGAAAACAGCGTCCTCTTCTTTCTTTCTAATTTCCCTCAAAAACATTTGCTTAATTGCTCATATATGTTATTATATATTCTTAAGAAAGCAGACATAAACCGGAAGGAAACGCGGGACAGGGGAAGAACGCCGGCGCAGGCCGGAGAAACGCGCCCCGGAAAGGAACAGACATGGAACGCAAGGCAGAGCCCGGCGTGCCCGCCAGCGAGGCCGCCAAACTGCAGGGGCTTGACGACATCACCAGCCAGAAGGTGTCAGAGATTTTCAAGGTACTGGGGGACATGACGCGGCTCAAGCTGTTGGCGCTCCTGTCCGCGGCGGATATGCGGGTAGGCGACATCGCCGAATCCCTGGGCATGGGGCAGTCGGCCATCTCCCACCAGCTCCGCGTCCTGCGCGGGGCGCGGCTGGTGAAATTCCGCAAGGAAGGCAAGGAAGTCTGGTATTCGCTGGATGACGACCACGTGGTCAAACTGATGTGCCAGGCGCTCGATCATGTCTCCCATGGCTGAGGACGGTTTCGTGAAGCGGATGAAAGCGCCGCTCCTGGCGGGGCTGATCCTTCTCATCGCCGGCGGTACGGCGCTGGCAATGCCGCCCGCCCCTGGTGGCAAGGAGCCGCCCGCACCGTCAGCCGCGGCAACGCCGGCGACGGAAAAACGTCCCGCCGAAACAGGGAGCGGCCGGCCGGCCGAACCGCCGCCGAAAACCGAAGCCGGCACGACAACCGGCGAAACGCCCGCGACGAAACCGGCGAAAAGCGCGGCCGGAAAGCCCCCCACCCCAGGGGACGCCCCGGGCAAGGCGCCGGCTGCGCCCCTGTCGCCAGTCACAGGCAACGAACCCGCCACGCCGGTGGAGGTTCCGGCGGCGCTGCGGGATAGCGGTACGGCCCGGCCGGTGGATTCCAAAGCCGCCGACGGCAGAGCGTCAGGAGAAGAAGCCGGGCCCGCCGCCCCGCCCGCGGAGGAGGTCCGGCCGGCGACGGCGAAAAGCGGGCAAAAGGAGGAAAAAACCACCCCGCCGGCAGCGGAGGACGAAGACGACGACAAAGCGACGCGGAAAAAGGACAAGAAGACGGAGGCCAGGCCGGCGGAGTCCGGGCCGCAGAGCGGGGACGCCGCGGCGAAACCGGCGGCCCGGGTTCCCAACAACGCGCCGTTCCTGCCCCGGGACGTGGCCCCCAAGATCATCGCCACCGGGCGCAAGTACACCGGCGTCCCCTATCGCTTCGGCGGCACAACGCCGAAAGGCTTCGACTGCTCCGGCTTCGTACAGTTCGTATTCCGGCAGCATGGCTACGCCCTGCCCCGGATGGCGGACGAGCAGTACCATCTCGGAAAGAAAGTCAAAAAGCGGAAAGAGCTGGTCCCTGGCGACCTGGTCTTTTTCTCGACTTACGAACCCGGTGCCTCCCACTGCGGCATCTACCTCGGCCAGGACAAATTCCTGCACGTTTCCTCCAGCCGGGGCGTCCGGGTGGACCGTCTCGACGACGAATACTGGAAAC
>JAEEGN010000275.1 GCA_016280345.1 Selenomonadaceae bacterium
CCTACCTCCTTGTGAAAAGATTCTGTCCCTGCCTATATTATAGCGTAAAAAAAGTGTCAGGACAAGAAGAAAAGAAAGAAACTTCCCGAAAACGCCGTTTATTTTTTGGCCTTGCGCTGACGGGCCTTGGCGACCTTCTCCTTGCGGCGTTTGTCCTCTTTCTCCGCCGCCGCCTCGTGCTGCTTCTGCTTGGCGTAATCGACGCCCATCTTCATGATCTTGTGGCGCACCGTCATCATCGGATGCTTCACCAGCATCGCCTTGCGCGAGCCCTCCATGATCTCCATGAAGGCCTTGTTGTTGGCGTCGCCGAAGCACTGCTGGTCGCAGCGGTCACAGATGGGCTTCGTGACCCCGTAGCGGCAGCGGGCGATTTTCGGCAGGATGGTCGCCAGAAGCGCCGTGCATTTGGGGCACAGCTTGCCGTCTTTGGTATTGTGGTGCTTATTGCAATAGACCGCGAAAGAGGACTTGATGTTCGCCTTCTCTTTGGGCAGGTTCTGCTTCAGATCCTCCACGGGGTCCTTCTTCTTGCGGAACCGCTGGGGGATCAGCTTCTCGGGGATGAATTTGGAAAAAAAGCTCATGGAAACCACCTTTGCGATGAAAATTAGCGGAATGATTCCTCTTATATAGATTGTAACGGCTGACGCCGGGAAAAGCAAGGGAAAAATCATCGCCGGAGCAGAAAAAGGCGGCGGGCAACAAAAGGCCCGCCGCCGGGATGGGTTCGTGCTGGGAAAAAGCGTTTCAGGCAATCCGGGCGGTCTCGCCGCTCTCTTCCTCGCCGGCCAGGATCGCCTTGATCGTCTTCGAGGTCAGATCGCCGATTTCCCACTTGAGCTGCCGGGCGCCCTCCCGTATCAGGGCGCGGGAGCACCGGGGCGCGAAATGCCAGTCGCGGAATTTCTTCTGCACGGCGGACACCTTGAGTCCCTTTACGCTGCGGCGGGGCCGGGTGGCGGCGATGGCGCCGATGAGCAGCGACAGATGGGAGAGCGTCAGGAGCAGGATCGTGAACTCATCGGCGTTCGTCGGGAGTTCCCGGGCAGCCAGCGCGGCCAGGAAACGGTCGTCGGCGCCGGCGGAGCGAAGGGCCTCGGCGCCGGGCAGAAGCGCGTCTTCCACCGAATACAGGAGCCCGGCGGCGGCCCAATAACCGGCCTCCGCTTCATGGCCGCGGAACACCGCGAACCAGCGCATGACCCCCGCCAGAAGAAGAGCGTCGCGCTCGCGCTCCGGCGACGGCGCGGTTTCCCGGAAAAGCCGGAAAACGGATTCGTAGAATGCGGTGGACGAACACAAGACGCAGCCCTCCTCTTTCAAATTTGAATTCTGTTAGTATCGTATCATATTTTAGCGACAAAAGAAAGATGGGTCGGCGAAAAATTCATTTTCTATCCCCAAAGCCTTTTCCCGGGACGCAAAGGGTCAAAAACCGCGAATTTCGTTTGCGCCCGGCGGAGGATGTATGACCGGTCACGCTTGCGGCGGCATGACTCGCAAGCCGCGGGCAAATGACGCGCGGGACCATACCCCCGGAATCAACGTCTCTGTAAGGCGAGAAGGGGCGTCGGGAATTACCGGGGCGAAACGATGACCGAAACGCCGTGCTTCAGGAGAAAACCGCGGAGATGATGGCTTTCCGGACTCCCGGGGAGCATTGCCGCCAAACGAAAAGCAAGGGATCCCGTCCTGTGAGAGCCCTTGCTTTTCGCTATATGCCCGGAGACCACGCCGGCTTCACTTTTTTCTATTGTCGCGCTGGCGTTATCGGTCGGCGTTCCGCCGCTATACAATCTTTCCCTTTTGAAGGGCGCGCTGTTGCTCATATTCAAAGGCAACCTGATTCCGGACACGCTCCTTCGCTTCCTCCGACAGCATCTGATACTTTGCCGGCAGCGCTTCCTCATCCGCGCCCCCTCCCCTTCACGCCATTTCCAGATACGCCCGCAGCTTCCACAGCATATACAACGGGACGCTGCACAGCGTAAGGTGTTCCTGCCTCGTTATGCCCACGTTTCGCAGGGAGGTCTTGATGGCGCGGCGGGGATGGTAGCGGCTGACGTACAGTTGTAAACTCTTGGCTTTCGTGTTTTCCGCCGCTTTCACCTCGATGGGGACGATTTCCCCCGCGGTTTCCACGAGGAAATCCACTTCCGCCGTATTGCCGGAGCGCCAGAAGTACGGGTGGAATCCCATCGCTTGCAGCTCGGTCATGACAAAGTTTTCCGCGAACGCTCCCTTGAAGCGCTGGAAATGCTCGCTGCCGTTCAGGGCATCAGGGGCTTCCGATGACCGCGGTTTTTCCAGGCCGCAAGGTCCGCTTCGATTGTCCGCCACATCGTTCCTGCCTCCCACGTTTCTCTTTAGTACCGGGTTTACACTTTTCCCTATGAAAAATGCAAGAGGTATTACACTTTTTCCTGGGAATAAATGTAAGCGACCGACGTCAGGGGGGGCGGGGTCATGCCTGGCTTGTCTTATGAATCTTCCCGGGGTTGGAATAAACCGGCGGATTCTTCCGGTTCACCCGCCACAACGGGAGACTGAATCAGGGAGGCTCCTTTCTCGGGGACCTTTGGCGTTGGCAGTTCCCCAATGAAGCGCCCGGCGATACGAAGATCGTGAACGGCGCGCTTGCCCTTCATACGTTGGTACAATTTTGTCCCCCGATTCCCTGTTTCTGTTTTGCCTTGCCGGTGCCGATGTGATATACTGAAGACAAGAAATGATAAAGGAAGATGTCCATGCCGAAAATGATTCGAACCGCGCAAATGAAGCGGTATGACGCTCTTTGCAAGAAAATCCTCTCGGAGAAGGGCATCCTCGCCAACATCATGACAGGCTGCGTTCCGGAGTATCGCTCTGCCAGCGTGGCGGACATCGTGAACCGCTATATCGAGGGAATCCCGGAGATAGGCGTTCCCATCCTTGAGACGCCGCTTGCCACGCAAATCAGCGGAGATTCCACGGAATTTTCCTCCGAAGAAGAGGGCCGAACCACCTATGATGTTTGCTTTTCGGCGCTCGCGCCCGTGCCGGGTTCTCGGGAAATGATACAGCTTCTGCTGAATCTCGAAGCGCAGAACGACAGCTATCCCGGTTACCCGATTCTGAAACGTGCGGCGTTTCACTGCGGTCGGATGATCTCGTCGCAGTACGGTAAAGTTTTCGTCAAGTCTGAATACGGGAAGCTGCGTAAGGTATACAGCATTTGGGTGTGTCCGTTCCCGCGCAGGGACGAGGAATACACGATAAACCTTTACCAAATGGAAGAGCATCACGTTCTCGGATGCCATGAGGCGAAACGTGAGCATTACGATAACTATGGAATTATCGTTATCTGCCTGGGCGATAAGAAAGCCAGCGAACTCACCGGGCTGATGCGGCTTTTGACGGTGCTGTTCCGTGACACGCTGTCGGCCGGGGAAGTCAACGCGATTCTCCGTGACGAATATTCCATCGAGTTGACGCCGGATATTGAGAAAGGAGTGGCGGAGGTGTGCAATTTGAGCGCGGGGCTTGTTGCCCAGGCGGATAAACAGGGATTTGAACGTGGCGATAAACAGGGATTTGAACGCGGCAATAAACAGGGATTTGAACGTGGTTTGGAAAGTGCCAGGTCCCATTCCGCTTTGGCAATGTTCGCAGACCATTTCCCGGTAGACAAGGTGGCAAAATACTGCAATCTTTCCCTGCAGGAAGCTGCGGATCTCGGAAGACGGCATGGGTATCTGTAAACGTCAGATCACCAACATTGAAAAGGAAAATCCCCCGTTTGTTTGAAAGAAGAAAGGCCACGCGGAGCGTATTTGCACGCACGCGTGGCCTTGTTTGCTGGAGGAATGCCGGTCAAATCGCGGCTTTTCTGAAAATCCCCCAAACACCCGTCACAACGGAACGGTTTTATGCTATACTAAAAGGAACATCAGTCATAACCGAGGGGGCGGAAACGATGAAGCGATTTTTTGCCGCCGGTCTGGCGGTTTGTTTGCTGGCGCTGGGGCCGGGCGTGGCCTCGGCCGGCATCGGGGCGGACGTCGGCGTGTATTTCCCGGTGGGCGGGCGCCGTGTCATCGAACGGGTGACGGGGTACGCGTCCTTTACCGTGGGCCAGCTGGCGCAGGAACTTCGGGTCGAGGAAAAATCGGGACGGCTGGTCATGGAGCTTACGGTGACCAACGACGGCGATACGCCGTTTGCCATTGAGCATCGGAACGGGCAGGAGTATGAGTTCGTCGTGCTGGACAAGAAGGGGCGGGCGATTTACCGCTGGTCGGAGGGCATGGCCTTCACCCAGGCGCTGAAGACCTCCACCATCGCGCCCCGTTCCACAGTCGTCTATAAGGCGGAAATCAAGCGGGCGGACTACAAGAAGATCCGCGACGACGCGGTTCTGGTGACGGCGTTCCTGACGGATACGCCCTATACGCTGTCGGCGTCGGTTCCCGAGACGGGAGACGACGAGCGCGGCGCCGCCATCCACGGCGCCATCCGCATCGGCAACGGCTATCCGCACTGGTGAGGGGAGGAAACGGACGTGAAGAAGGTCATCATCGGCGTCGTCGTGTTGCTGGTCCTTTTGGGCGCCGGCGGAGCCATCGCCTATAAGGTCATGGTGCTGGACAAGGAGGCGGCGGAGACCGCGGCGGCCCCGCCGGCCGTGGCGACGGAAACGCCGAAGCCGGAAGAGAAAAAGCCGGCAGAACCGAAGCCGGAGGAGAAGAAAAAGGACAGAAAGGACCGGAAGGAAAGCGCGGCCGACCGGAACAAACCGCACGATACGGACGGTCAGGTGGACGAGCTCATCAAGGCGGGCAACGCCAGCCTGACGACGGATCCCATGAAGGCGGACCAGAGCTTCCAGGAGGCGCTGAAGATCGCCCGGACCGACGAGCAGCAGGTCCGGGCCTGGCACGGGCGGATCATGGCGGCGAAAATCATGGGCAGCGGCGAGATTGAGCACATGGCGGGCACGAATATGCTGAAGCTGGCGACCACGGACAAGATGAAGGCCAACGCTTACGAGGGCATCGCGCACGGTTCCGTGGTGCGCCAGAACTACATGGAAGCGGTGGAAGCCTACCGGCAGGCCGGCGAGTGCTATCAGAAGGCGGGGGACTACAAGCTCGTCTGCTCCATCGCCGTGGACCTTTCCCGGGTTCTGCGGCGCTATATCGCCGATTTCCAGGGCGCGGACCAGGCGCTGAAACGGGCCTGGGAAGCGGTGGACAAGAGCGGCGTCGAGGAAAAGCGGGCGAAGTACATGAAGTGGAGCCTCTGCCTGGAGCAGGCCGACAACTGCCGGCTGATGGGGGATTCCGCGGGTCAGATCCGGTGGAACCACGAGGCGGCGAAATACAACCCCGACTGGAAGCAGAACGCGGCCATCATCGAGCGGTCCCTGACGGCGCCGGCGCCGGAGAGCGGAGAAGCGGCCGGGCCGGAGAGCGGAGAGGCGGAGCCGGCCGCGCCGGAGGAAGCGGAAGAGACGTCCGGGGCGGCGGAGGCCGGATGAAGCCCCCTTTCCGCCGGTGAAGAAAAAAGTTGAAATCCTTGGGGCGGTATGCTATAATATCGCACGGTGTCATGAAAAAACACGCGGGCTGAGCGCTGTCCTGTGCCCTCCGGGGTCGAGCAGCCAATGAGGCGCGCGGAAGAAAAAACAGGAGGTGCACCATTATGGCAATCATTTCCATGAAACAGCTGCTGGAGGCTGGCGTCCACTTCGGCCACCAGACCCGGCGCTGGAACCCGAAGATGGCGAAGTACATCTTCACGGAGCGCAACGGCATCTACATCATCGACCTGCAGAAAACGGTCCGCAAGGTGGATGAGGCGTACAATTTCCTGCGCTCGGTCGCCCAGGAGGGCCGCTCGGTCCTGTTCGTGGGCACGAAGAAGCAGGCGCAGGAAGCGGTGCGCGAGGAGGCCACGAAGGCCGGCATGTTCTACGTCAACGAGCGATGGCTCGGCGGCATGCTGACGAATTACCAGACGATCCAGAAGCGCATCAAGCGCCTCAAGGAACTGGAGCAGATGGAGGCGGACGGCCTCTTCGACGTGCTGACGAAGAAGGAAGTCCAGGCGCTGCGCCACGAAATGGGCAAGCTGGAGAAGTTCCTCGGCGGCATCAAGGAGATGAACCGCCTGCCGGGCGCGCTGTACGTCGTTGACCCGCGCAAGGAACGCATCGCCGTGGCCGAGGCCCGGAAGCTCCACATCCCCATCGTGGCCATCGTCGATACGAACTGCGACCCGGACGAGATCGACTATGTAATCCCGGGCAACGACGACGCGATTCGCGCCGTCCGTCTGCTGACGAGCCGCATGGCCGACGCTGTGGTGGAAGGACGTCAGGGCCAGGGCGAAGTGAAGGAAGCCCCGGCGGCGGAGAAAGCGTAATACAGCAAGGCAGGCATCGGACAATGAGGGGTAAGGGAGATTATCCCTTGCCCCTTTTCTTTGACAGAAAGAGGGAAAAATATGGCACAGATTACAGCGGCAATGGTTAAGGAACTGCGCGAGATCACCGGCGCGGGCATGATGGACTGCAAAAAGGCGCTGGCGGAAACGGACGGCGACAAGCAGAAGGCCATCGACTTCCTGCGGGAGAAGGGCATCGCCAAGGCGGAGAAAAAAGCGGGCCGCATCGCCGCCGAGGGCGTCGTGGCGGCGTTCGTGAACGCTGACGCCAAAGTGGGCGCGCTGGTCGAGGTCAACTGCGAGACGGACTTCGTGGCGAATACGGACAAGTTCCACGCGCTGGTGGACAAAGTGGCGAAGCACGTCGCCGACACCAATCCGGCGGATATGGCCGCGCTGTCGGACAGCACGCTGGAGGGCAAGAAAGTCTCGGAGTTCATCACCGAGGCGATTGCCAGCATCGGCGAAAAGATCGACATCCGGCGCTTCGCGCGCTACGAAGTGGCGGAAGGCCGCCTTTCCAGCTATATCCACATGGGCGGCAAGATCGGCGTCCTGGTGGAACTCAACGGCGGCACGCCGGAGCTCGGCAAAGACATCGCCATGCAGATCGCGGCGGCGAATCCGGCCTGCGTGGACCGGGCCGGCGTGGACCCGGCGGCGCTGGAGCACGAGCGTGAGGTCCTGAAAAAGCAGGCCCTGGAAGAAGGCAAGCCGGCGAACATCGTTGAGAAGATGGTGGAAGGCCGCATCAACAAATACTACAAGGAAGTCTGCCTGATCGAGCAGCCTTTCGTGAAGGATCCGGAACAGACGGTGAAGAAGGTCCTGGGCGGCGTGAACGTCAATCGTTTTGCCCGCTACCAGATGGGCGAGGGCATCGAGAAGAAGCAGGAAGACTTCGCCGCCGAAGTCATGGCGCAGGTAAAATAAGAAAAAACAAAGCTGCCGCAGTTCAAACAAACTGCGGCAGCTTTTTTGTGTGCCCACGGGGGGAGGGGGGCAGAGCCAAAGTTGACGGTTGACGTGCGAAAGGTTCACGCAAAGCCTAATGCTGTGTCCCTCCTTCCGGCTCGCAAGCGCGCCGCAACGTGCCACTGGCACGTCGCGCCCTCGCTGGGAGGCAAGCAGAGCCAAAGCCGAGCTTTACGCGGAAAATAAAGGATTGTGCAAAGCGTCATGCTGTAGTCTCCTTCCGGCGCTTCGCGCCACCTCCCTCGCTGGGAGGCAAGCAGAGCCAAAGCCGAGATTTTCGCGTAGAATGACGGTTCGCGCAACCTTATCGTGCGGTGCCTCTTCCTCCGCCTTTCAGCCACCTCCCTCCAGAGGACGGCTCTGCTCGCCCCCCTCCGGGAGGGGGGTGATATGCCACTGGCATATCACGGGGGGGAGCCAGCGGCGTAAGCCTTCGCTCATCGCGTATGCACAGGCATTTCGCGCCCTTCTCAATACGCAACCCAAACGATTTCTGCGAAAAATGACAGTTCGCGCAGCTTTATCATGCTGTGGAACCTCATCCGGCTCGCAAGCTCGCCCGTAACATGCCACTGGCATGTTACGCCCCTAAAGGGGAAGGCTCTGAGCCCTCCCCTTTGGGGAGGAGCGCGGCAGTCCGGTGAACTGTCGCGGCGGAGCGGTGGGTGAGGTCTACCGCATGACGCATTACGCAAACGTAATGGTTTATGCAA
>JAEEGN010000276.1 GCA_016280345.1 Selenomonadaceae bacterium
CTTATTCTTTGATGTTTTCATGCATGTAGCAAAAGAGTATAGACGTCCACTTCAGCTGAATGACTTGGATTCTGTTGCAAGGAAAATCATGGCCCGCTTACAAGAACAAGCATCAATGTGAGACGAGAAGAAGAGAAGGGGCTGCCTCGTGCAATAGGCCATAACTGAAGGTGGGCGCATGATCCGAATCGTGGAATCCCGCGTAATGACAGCTAACAAAGAGACCATCTAAGTTGTGAACATAGATATAAGTCCGTAGTACAAGTTCATAAAAGTGTAGTATTTGTTCATTCGCATTGCGCTGCATTGCTGAAGTATGATATAATCTAAAAATACCTTTTGGAAAGAAGGCGAATCGCTATGGCAATGTGTTATAAGAAGCTCTGGAAACTACTGATAGATCGTGACATGACACGCGCCGACCTGCGTGATAAGACGGGCTTATCTCCCGCTACGCTCGCGAAGATGTCGAAAGGCGAGGCTATAGGTGCAAATGTCCTTGAGCGCATCTGCGAAACCATGCAATGCAACGTCGGCGATGTCATGGACTATGTGCCGGAAGGCGGGAGAGCCGAACATAAATGAGCAAGCGGAAGTCATCGCCAGTAGCGCCAAATCCCCAGCCGCGTCCTACTCCGCCTGTGCTCAAGGTGTTTGAGGCGTTTTCCGGCATTGGCGCACAGAATGCCGCATTGAAGTCGCTGGGCGTAAACTACAAAGTCGTCGGGACGAGCGACTGGTTCGTGAACGCCGTAATCGCATATGATGCGTTACATTCGGACAAGTCAGAGGAAATCGATGTTCCGTCTTATGAGGAGCAGTTGAAATATCTTAAGGAGTTTACATTCAGTGCAGAATCGCAGAGGCCGGCCAAACATCTTGAGAGCCTTGGTAGCGAGATGATCAAGCGTCTTTATGTTGCACAGAAGCGAACGCACAACTGCGGCTCAATAACGGACATCAAGCCCGATGCGCTCCCAGACATTGATTTGCTGATATACAGCTTTCCTTGCCAAGACCTTTCCACCGGCGGCAATGGCAATGGCATGGGACGTGGTTCCGGAACCCGCTCAAGCACGATATGGCACATCGGAAAAATACTGCGGACTTTGAAGAAGCTCGGCAAGTTGCCTGAATATCTGCTCATGGAGAATGTTCCTGCGATACAGTCAGACCGGTATAAGGTTGACTTCAAGAAGTGGAAAGTTCTGTTGAGCGGTCTCGGGTACAAGAACGACAGGCCGGTTGTTCTTGACGCCTCGAAGTTCGGCATTCCGCAGGACAGGGTGCGCCTGTTCATGGCAAGCCATCTCAGAACGCGGCTGAACATAGGCAGACGAATCCAGCAGCATGACTGGGATGGGAACATAGCGGATTTCCTGAGACTCGACTATGCAGACCCTCGGATAAAGGCCGAGGCCGACGAGGCCAGCCTCAATCTTACGCCTTCACGGCAGGAGATGTGGAACATCAACAAGCGGGAGCCGCCGTACACCGAACTCATCCACACGATTACCTGCAATATGGACAGGACTCAGACAGCCGCGCTCTTCCGGTACGAAGACCGAATACGCCGACTTACGATCCGCGAAGCGTACCTCCTTATGGGCTTCACCGAATCCGACTACGAAAAGGTCGCCAAGCTCGGTTTTTCCTACCGGCAGAACAACAAGCTCATAGGCAACGCTATAGTCGTCCCTGTTCTCAAAGAGGTGTTCAGAGCGATGTTTCAAGGTTCCAGGTATCTGCCTGATGCCGTTGTGCAGGAAGGAGGCGGGAAACCATGACGTACTGCGAACAGGCTCCGAAGCCCGCTGTCCTCCTTTCGGCGATAAGGGCGATTGGCTACAGTTTTGAGACGGCTGTGGCTGACATAATAGACAACAGCATATCAGCGCAGGCGAAGAACATCCGAATCTTCTCAGAACCATCTGGTGAGCCGTATTTCGCGTTCCTTGACGACGGGACAGGAATGACCAAGGACGAACTTCGGAACGCCTTGCTGCTTGGTTCCGACCGATCCGAAAAGTGTGACGCTCCAATGGAACTTGGCAGGTTTGGCCTTGGACTTAAGTCGGCATCTTTTTCGCAGTGCAGATGCTTCATCGTTGTGACCAAGCAGGGGGCGACGATTAACGCGATGTCGTTTAGTCTGGATGACGTGGAGGCATCCGGAACTTGGCGCACTGCGATACTCGACAAGTCTGAACTAAAAAAAGTGCCGGAAGTCGGGCGGTTGTTGCAATATGAGCATGGAACTCTTGTAGTCTGGCGTGACTTCGACCGGCTGCGCGTGAACACGACAAATTTCGAGACATCTTTCCGACGCCTCGTAAAGATGGCGAAGAGCCACGTAGAATATGTGTTTCACCGCTTCTACGGCGAAATCGGCATCTGCTTCAACGAAGAACGTGTTGAAAAGCGCGATCCATTTCTTCTGGACTCCTACGGGATGCAGCAGGAGGGCCGTGGCGTGTCTGTCGAGGTTGACGGGCATAAGATACACATCACTCCATACTCTCTGCCGTATGCCAATGCGCTCTCGCAGGATGAGCGCAAGCTTTTGGGGAATCCTAAGAGCATTTACGACGAACAGGGGTTGTATTTGTACAGAAACAGACGGCTTATCGCTTGGGGCAGCTGGTTCAGGACGGAGGTCAGGAGCGAATTGAACAAGCTCGCACGTGTCAAGGTGGACATCCCGTCGTCGCTTGACGAGATATGGATGCTGGACGTTAAGAAATCATCGGCGAAGATTCCCGACAAGATAAGGGACAGTATCCGCATCGCTGTCGGCGATTCCGTTTCTCGGAGTCGAGGCGCGGTAAGCAAACCTGGCGAACGTGAGGCTATGGCCGAGCATAAAGTGTGGATCAGGGAGCTAAAAGGCGTGAACTCCGTCGAGTACGTGATCAATCGTGAGAATCCTACCTACAATGCGTTGCGTTCGTCTCTTTCCGGCGACGAGTTGGCGCTTTTCGAGCAGTTCGTCGATGACGTGCAAGACTATTTGCCGAAGCATCAGATACACATCGACCAGGCGGGCGACCTCGCCATATCGAATGGTGAGGAGAAAGATGCCAACATCAGCGCGAAGATGGCTGATTTGATACGGAAGCTCAGAATCGTTGAGGACGAATCGGACAGGCAGCACATGCTGGACCGCTACCTTACTTTCGAGAGCTACAGATGTCTTAAGCCGCACAAAGCGGCGATACTTGAGGAGGCGCGTAATGACGGATGACGAGAGAAAGCAGTTTCTGGAAGATGCGAAAGAGGTCGCGCTAATCCATCTTAAGCGCAGGCCGCCAACGCATTCCGATGTTGTGGCGAAGGTGAGATCGTGCCTTGAGGAATTTGTGCCCGACTATACGCAGGCTGAACTTTCGCGCCTCGTAACGGAGATCGAGTACAACATTCGCATAAAGACACAGGAGCCGGACATCCTTGTCGATGCGACCAACCAGACAAACTGGTTTATGGTCGCAGAGCCGAACACCAAGAAGAACTATTTCGAGAGATATGTACGCTATCTTAGGACTCAGGGATTCCCGGAGGCTGTGATTTCCCAGATGGAGAGCGACACGCGGCGTGTTTTGGCGCTCTCGGCGAATCCTCTCGCCCAGAAGGATAGCAAGCGAGGTCTGGTTGTCGGGGATGTGCAGTCAGGCAAGACGGCGAACTACCTTGCCTTGATTAATCTCGCCTGTGACTTCGGGTACAAGATAATCGTTCTTCTCGCAGGGATGACGGACTCCCTGCGTGAGCAGACCCAGGATAGGGTCGATCTCGGCTTCATCGGTGCAATGAGCGACAGCATTGGCGGCGGAGTTGAATATGTCGGCGTTGGCCTCGATAAGAACGAACATTACGCCGTACCTCTGACCAACACGCGGCAGGACTTTGTCAAGTGGATCAAGCAGAACATCAACGCGACGCCCTCCGAGTACACGAAGCCGCTCGTGCTTGTCGTGAAGAAGAACAAGGGCGTGCTTGGACACGTCCACAACTGGCTTAAGTCCAAGAGGATACGCAACCAGAACATACTCATCGTTGATGATGAGGCCGACAACGCATCGATAAACTCCAAGCGCGACGACAACGATCCGACCCAGATAAACCGCAAGATTCGAGAGCTGTTCACGAGCTTTGACGTAGCTACCTATGTAGGCTTTACCGCCACGCCGTTCGCAAACATCTTCATCAATCCGACGGATGACGAAGCCCTGAAAACACTCTTCCCTGCGGATTTCATCGTCCAGCTCAAAACGCCATCCAACTATTGCGGGGCACATTGGTTCTTTGATGGCGAACATGAGAACACGCGGCTCCGTCTGCTTGACGAGACGGAGGAACACTTCCTCCCAGCCGTCCACAAAAGGGACGCCGTGTTCACAGGAGTTCCCGAAAGCATGAAGGAAGCGGTACTCGTATTTCTGCTTGGCTGTGCAGTCAGGACGATGCGCGGGCAAGAGGGTAAGCACCGCTCGATGCTGATAAACATATCCCGGTTCAACGACCTTCAGTGGGAGATACAGCGGAAGGTCGCCGCTTTCATTGAGGAGTTGCAGAACATAATCGAGCAGGAGACGTACAAAGACATCGATGCATATCTGCAACACCCAATGTTAAAGCGGATGTTCGACCTTTACGAGACAAAGCCGCTGTTTGCAAAGGCAAGAGCAGAGTTCTCGTTCAACTCCATGCGCCAGGCGATTCGCGTAGAGTCGGGGCTTTTCAGGGTTGTAGTCCTTAACAACAAGGTTAAGCAGGATTCTCGTTTTTCGTACAAGGACTGCCCGAATGGTGCGCGAGTCATCGCTATCGGTGGATTTCTGCTATCGCGCGGGCTGACCCTTGAGGGGTTGATGGTCAGCTACTACAGCAGGAATACTGCCACATATGATTCTCTCCTTCAGATGGGGCGCTGGTTCGGATATCGGTTCGGATACGAAGACCTCTGTGTCCTCTACATCTCGCGTATCAACGTGGCGAATTTTAGGGCGGTCATCTCTGCTGTTGATGACCTCAAGGAACAGTTCGCCGAGATGCGGGCGGCTAACAAGTCCCCGCGCGATTTCGGCCTTATGGTCAAATGCTCGCCGGACACACTCGAGACGGCGCTCCTCGTTACGAGCCGAAACAAGATGTTCCATTCGCAGCGGGTCGATTACTGGCTTTCTTACGGCGGCACTGTGGCCGACACGTCAAAGCTGTACAAGGATTCAGCGAAGAACGACGCGAACAAGGCGAAGAGTGTCGCGTTCCTTGACGAACTGGCCAGCGAGGGATTTGGTTTTGTCAGCATGGGTTCCCGTCAGGTGGTGCGCGACGTTTCCAAGAAGCATATCGCAAAGTTCATTGCCGCTCTTGACATCCACTTCGAGAACCGAAAGTTCGATACGGCCACGCTCTCGACGTACATAGTCGACAGCAAAGTGTTCCCGCGATGGGATGTCACCATCGCGACCGGCTCTGACGGGCAGATGCCTTGGCGCGTTGGGGGGTGTGAGTTCCCGTCCGCCATCCGAAAGTGTGAGATTCGTAGGGAAGAGGATTTCATTCGCGTGGGCATGGGTAACAATCGTTTGATTGAGCCGGGAATATTCTCTGCGGGTCTCACGGATGAGCAGCTTAGAGAGATTAAGGCCAGAAAACGGAAAGATCTTACCTATTCCGACTACCTGAACGTAGATGGACGCAATCCGCTTCTTGTCCTCTACCCGCTTTCGCTGAGGAGCGGCGAGGAGCGCGTAAACGAAACGCCATACATCGGTTTTGCAGTCGGATTCCCTGCAAGGGGCCGTTCGGAGCGCACCGCATACCAGGCGAACGAGGTAAAGCTCCGCGAGATGCTTGAGACCATAGACATTCTTGATGAAGACGAGGAGAACGTAGAAGAGCCATGAGAAACTTCGAGAACCTGTTTGCCGCGTTCAAACGCGATGCATCCGACTCAAGAACAGAGGGGCTTGTCCTCCTCTCTGCGGAAACGCCGCTTCGGATATACTATGGCCTGAGTGCACAGAGGAATCCGCGTCTTGCGTTCCTTTTAAGCGTGAAGCCCCCGGAGATTGCGTCCACAAAGGCCATCCGAGTCTCTGGTGTACAGGAGGCGGACGACGCGCACTGGATGTTCTTCGATCTCCTTGAACAATCGGCAAGCGCGGTGTATTTCACGCTCTGCGACGACCTTGTAGCTGCGCTCGAGTCATCGTGCGCGAAAGACGAGGCGAGTGCTGTGATGTGTCTCAAGAACCGTTTTACGGCATGGCGCAAGATGTTCAGGCAGGAACGCGGATCACTGTCAGAAGAACAGGTTGTTGGGCTTCTTGGAGAACTTTACTTCATGGACAGGTTCCTCATTCCGGAGATTGGAGCGGCGCGGGCGGTCAAGGCGTGGAGCGGTATAGACGGAACGAGCAAGGACTTCTCCGACGGTGGCAGATGGTATGAGGTGAAGGCTGCGTCGCTCGGAGCGAACTCCGTGAAGATCAGTTCGCTTGCGCAGTTGTCGTCCGACGTCCCCGGCGCACTTGTCGTTGTTCGCTATGAAACGATGTCGCCGGGCTATGACGATCCGAATTGCACCGTGTTCAGGATATTTAAGCGCATCTTGGCGTCCATCGAAGACGACGCCGTGCGAGCAGATTTTCTGACCAAGCTTGTGTCATACGGCTTTGACGTCGTTCAGGAGACGGAGGGAAACCGCTATCGCGTGGCGGACATGGGATTCTACAAGGTTGACGAGACATTCCCCAGAATCCGGGAGAAGGACATTGGCCACCGGGCGATTGACAAGGTGACATACTGCCTTCTGGTGAATGGAATAGATGACCACAGATTTGACGGGAGGCTGTAAAATGGCAATTGACATCAAGGCGTTCAGAACTGACTTCATCCGCGAAGTTAATGACATGGCGGAAGAGAACAAATCACTTCCGACTGTCACGTTTATAAACAAAATACAGCTTCGATTCTCTGATCAGCTTGGAATGCCGACGAATCTTGATCACTGCTATATTGACCGGCCAAGGCAGGGGAAGTTCAAGCGGATGCGGCTTGACGCTGGCTCCTACGACCCGACAACAATGGAAGCCAATCTGTTTC
>JAEEGN010000277.1 GCA_016280345.1 Selenomonadaceae bacterium
CTGGGCCGAGTATCTGCCGGAGGACGAGAGCTGGGCGGCGCTGAAGGTGGAGATGAAAGAACGCGGCTCCAAGGCGCGGCTCCGGGACGTCATTCAGCCGCTGGCGGCGCGGCTGAACGCGGATCTCCTGATCGCCGTCGAGGTCACCAGCTTCTCTGAGTGGCGCTATATCAGCTGGGAGGGCGAAATGGTCATCGAGACCTCAACCCGACTGACGCTGTACGGCTATGACACCGCCCAGAACCGTCTCATCAAGAAGACGGCCGGCGGCTTTGATATCAACGACTACCATCCTTCCTACGAAGCCGGCCCGAAGCTGATGGAAGCCTTGGATGACGCGCTGGCGGAGGCCAACCTCCGGCCTTTGCTGCCGCCGAACCGCCCGGCCGGCCGGACAACCGGCGGCCAATCCGCCGCCTGAACCTCCGTCATAAGCAAACGACGCCGTCCCCTCCGGGGCGGCGCCGTTTTTTATTGCCTGTTCCCGCCCCGCGAACGTCACCTTCGCGGGCGCGGCGGGGGACGCGACGAATATCAGCGTCACCCGTACCCAGCGCCCGGAAGCCAGCCGGCAAATGACGCTGGTCCAAAAAAACGACGGTGACGGCACGGAAACCTTCCCGGGCACGACGTACAAAGTCAGCTCGACGCCGGCGGCCGCTACGACCGGGACGCGATGACGAGCCAGGTGCTGCGGATCGGCGCCAGGTTCACGGCGAAGCAAGGCCGGTAGAATATCTACGGCGAACTGGCCTGCGAGCACGAGTTCGACGGCAAAGCCTCCGGCACGGCGGACGGCCTGGCGATCCGGGGCGCGAACACCAGCGGCACCAGCGTAAGGGCGGAAAATGGCGCCACCATGACGCCGGGAGAAAACAGCCCGTGGAAACTCGAATGAACCTCTCCGGCTTCGCCGGGAAGAAGCCGGGGTTCAGCGGCGGCGCCAGCGTGGCGTTCATGTTCTGAAGCGGAAAAATCCCGCCCGGCGAGAACGTCCCCGGCGGGAGGATGCAGCCGCCCCGCGACGATAAGGAAGCCATCGCCAGCCGCGAAAAGCACCGGGCCGGGGTTTCATCCGAAATCCCGGCCCGGTGCTTTTATTTTGTCTTGGTTTTGTTGTTAAACCTCACCTTCAGGGGAGCGGTGGGTGAGGTTCACTACCTTTCGCTTTGCGTAAACCGACATGCGGTGGAACCTCATCCGACTCGCTTCGCTCGCCACCTTCCCCATAGGGGAAGGCTCTGCTACTCGTACTTTATTGCTGATAACAACAGATATCAAGCTGTTTTCAAATACTTTTGGGTGTGGGAAGTTTGTGATAGAATTTAAATTCTTCCCGAAGCGCCGGGGAAAAAGCGCCAACCGAAAATTGTTTCCCGTGAAACATTTCCTGAGAACGATTCCCGAACTGTGGCCGATGGTTCTCCGGATAGATCGGCCGCTTTCATTGGCAGCGGCGGTGCCGCGACAACAGCCTCATGTCCCGCCGCGTACCCCGCGATCAATGAGGTGAGGTTGATAATTTGTTTCATGTATGAATATTTTATAAACCGCTTGCAATTTTATACCCTACATGGTATAGTTGAGATAAGAAAACGGAAAGGAACGTGATGGAAATGGCAATCGCCCGGATCAAGCCGCGCAAGGCGGCGGAGCAACGCACGGAGACGATCGCCGGAGCTTATGGCGGCGATATTCGGGCGGCGCTGGCCGGCGTGGTATCGCTGGCGCGGCGGGTGGAGGAAAAGAGCGCCAGCCTCGACCTCGTGGAGCAGGCCGCCGTCCTCGACGACCTGCGGATGGCGAAGAGCCTGCTGACCTATATCGGCGAACAGTATCTGAAGTCCGCCCCCGAGGTGGAGCGGTATCTGAAGCTCCGGGAGACCATCGGCCAGAAGACCAGGAGTCTCGACCTTTACCGTTCCAAGTGGGCCGGCCGTCCCGACGGCGACCCGGAGAAGAAGCGGCTGGCGGCGAAAATCCGCGGCAAAGAGGAGGAGCTCCGGCTTCTCACTGCGCAACGGGAAGCGGCCGAAGCGGGCCAGCGCATCGCCTGATACGGTGGGTTGAGGAATTCCCCGGGAAAAGAATACGAGGCTGTCGCGTGAAGGAACGAACCTTCATGCGGCAGCCTCTTTTTTCGCGTTTGATTTCCATTTAGCCGGCGCCGGTCGCTTTTTGAACGCCAAACGCCATTGACAATCCCCTCAGCGATTCGCCTGATGACCGGCGTGTCCAATACGTCCCTGTTCTCTTCCCCTCTTTTTCCCGGGCGTTCGTCATCCTTCGCGTTCGCGACGGAAGACCCGTCCGGAAAACCCTGGAACGTTTCCGATGCTGCCCCCGCCAGGTCCCCCTGTCGCGCAAATCAAGTACCTCGCCCGTTTTTTCCGGGCATTTCCCGGTGGTCTCAAAATCCGTTTCGCTTACCCCGTCAATATCCAATCCAATTCTTTCTTTACGCGGGCTTCAAATTCGCCTTTGCGTTTAAGGATGGCCGCCGACGGACCGGGCGGGGCTCCTTTTTTATTCCACGATCATGTTTTCCAGCGTCTCGAACAGGACGCCCGGCTCTATCGGCTTCGAGAGGTGGGCGTTGAGCCCCGCCTGCAGGCTGCGCTGCACGTCTTCGTCGAAAGCGTTGGCGGTCAGCGCGATGATAGGAACCGTTTTCGCGTCGTTGCGGTCCAGGGCCCGGATGGCCTCCGCCGCCTCGAGGCCGTCCATCTCCGGCATCCGCATATCCATCAGGATCGCGTCGTAGTAACCTTCGGGGTGGGAGGCGAACATCTCCACCGCCAGCCGCCCGTTCTCGGCGTGCTCGGCTTCCATCTCGCGCATGCTGAGTATCTGCATCATGATCTGGGCGTTGACGCTCATGTCCTCGGCCAGCAAGATGCGGCGGCCCTTGAGTTCCGCTTTCCTCCGCGGCGGCGGCTGGTCCATCGACTTCCGCTTCAGAGTGTTCTTGTACTCTTCCAGCAGATTACCGGTGAACAGGGGCTTGGCGATGAAGCTGTCAACGCCGGCCTCCACCGCCTTGTCCACGATGTCGTCCCAGGCATAGGAGGTCAGGATGATGATGGCGCTCTGGTCGCCGATGATGGACCGGATTTCCCGGGTCGTCTCGACGCCGTCCATCTCCGGCATCTTCCAGTCAACGACGATGAGGTTGTAGGGATCGCGGCGGGCGTGGCGGAGCTTGACCATCTCCACCGCCTCCGCCCCGGAGAGCGCCGATTCGGCGGCGATGCCCGCCTTTTCCAGCACCAGCTTGGCGTGCTCGCAGGCGATGGGATCGTCGTCCACGACCAGCACGTGCATCTCCTGGGGCCGGATCTCGATATCCCCTTCTCCCGACGCTTTCCGGCCGGAGTCCAGCAGGGTGACGAAGACGGTAAAGGTCGTCCCCACGCCCTTTTCGCTTTCGACCTCGATCTTGCCGTTCATCATCTCCACGATGCTCTTGGTGATGGCCATGCCGAGGCCGGAACTGCCGTATTTGTTGCTGGCAGAAGAATCTTCCTGGCTGAAGGTATCGAAGATCTTGGGCAGGTATTCCTTGCTCATGCCGATGCCGGTATCCCGGATGAGGAAGCGCAGCGTCGATTTCCCCTCGAAGGCGGCGGTCTTTTCCACGAGGAAATCAACCCGGCCCCCCTTGGCGGTGAACTTCACCGCGTTGCCCAGGATGTTGATGAGGACCTGGCGCAGCTTGACGCTGTCGCCGATGTAGTAGTCGTCGACGTGGCCGATGATGCGGCAGGTGTAAGTCAGCCCCTTTTCCTGGCACTGGCCGCTGAAGATGGTGTTGACCTGCTCCATCAGCTTGGAGAAGGCGAACTCCTCGTTGCGTATGACCATTCGCCCGGACTCGATGCGGGACATATCGAGGATGTCGTTGATGAGGCTCAGCAGGTGATGGGCGGAAGTGTCAATCTTTTCCAGATAGCCCCGGACGGAATCCGAGATGCCCGCTTCCTGGAGCGCCATGCTGTTGAGGCCGATGATGGCGTTCATGGGGGTTCGTATCTCGTGGCTCATGTTCGACAGGAAAGCCGTCTTGGCCTTGCTGGCTTCCTCCGCCGCCCGAAGGGCGTCGCTGATGGCCTGGCTTTTCGCCAGGGAATCGCGCATCTCGGCGTCGATGTCGGTGAAGCCGGCGCCGACGGCGTGGACGATATGGTCGTCCCGGTCTTCGGCCTGGCGGACACCGGCCATCCGCAGCATCTCGTAGCTTTCGCCGCCGTCCCGCCGCACCAGATAGCGGTAGGTGATGACCGCTTCTTTTTCCAGTCCGGCTCGGATGGCCTTCGGCTCGATGAAGCGCAGGAAGCCTTCCCGATATTTCTCGTCCACGTATTGGTTGGCGTAAGCCGCGAATTTCTCGTGGAACGGGAAATGCTCACCCTCTTGCGGCGCGCCTTGGGTCCAGCTGCCCCGGCGATAGCACACGCCCTCGTCGTCGTCGAGATTGACGTAGTAAACGCTGCGGTAATCCGACGCCATGGCGGTGATCATGTTGTCCCGCTGGACTTTCTGCTGCTCCTGCGCCAGCAGCTCCTCCTGCAGGGCGAGCTGCTCCTCCAGCTCCTGCTGCTTCACCCGGTTCTCCGTCTCCATGACTTCCTTTTCCAGCGTCGTCTGGGCGGCCCGCCGCGTCTGCCGGATGATGAGACCGAACAGCGTCGCCAGCACCAGCGCCGCCAGAAGCGATTGAATCAGGCTGCGGCTGATGATGGTCTCGGAAATGGAATGTATCTTATCGTTGATGACACTCTCGCGGACCAGATAGGTCAGCATCCAGTCCGTGCCCTGAATGGGGATGTAGCAAAGGGTTTCCTGAATACCATTGTAGTTGAAGGAGACGACGCCCTCCTCCCCGCCGGCGAATTCCCGGCGCAAGGATTCAAGGGAGTAGCCTTCCTCGAAACGGGCCTGCTCCATGGCCTGGAGCAGATTATCCTCACTGGCGAGGCCGCCGAGGACGATGTTCGTCAGCGCTACGCCGTCCTTCGTGTAAATGTTGCAGAAGGTGTTGCTGTTCTTGCCCGATTGCAGGGAAACGCTCTGCAGCAAGCGATTCATGTCGATTTCCATGAAGCAGGCCACCAGGTGCTTTCCCATGAAGGGCAGACGGTCTACCGGTATGGCGATGATGACCTTCTTGTTGTTGCTTTCCAGGTTCTTGATGGAAATCTCCGGCTCCGCCAGTCGCTTATAGTCGATGTGGTAGCGGCGGTCGATGTCCGTCTGGGTGCCCCGGGACGTATAGATGAGACCGTCCTCGTCCACGAAAGCGAATTTCTCCAGGTTGTAAAGCTGCTTCAAGCGCGCCTGGAATGCCTGCAGCTTCTCCACGCTGCTGAGGTCGCCCTTGTCCAGGAGCCCGACGGCGGCGTCCATGTTCCGGATATAGCCTTCCAGCGTGGAGGCGACGACCTGCTCGCGCCGGCCCGCCAGCTCGTCGAGGTAGAGCAGGCTGACCGCCCGGACCGCGCTTTCCATGTCCCGGCTGGCGCTCCGCCCCATCCAGAACGTGCCCGCGACCAGGATCACCGCGACCAGGATACTGCCCATCACAGCTTCCTTGATGATGCTGTTCTTCTGTCCCCCGTCCATTTTGCTCCTCCTCCGGCTATTCAGTCCCAGCCAGGCCGACCGTCTTGCAATGGTCCTTTCATTTAATTCTAGCGATTCTCAATTCCTTCGTCAAGGCAAACTTTGCGTTCGCCGAAAAGACCCGGCCGGGACAGGAGACGGAACAAAAAAGCCGCCGGTTTTGACGGCGGTTTTTTTCGTTTGGAAACCATTCGGGGGCCAGACGCCCCCTTACCCCGTTGCGCCGTCCCGCAAGCGGCCGGCGAGGGTACAGAGGAAGAAGGCCAGGGCGTCGATGGCGACGATGGTAGCGCCCACGGGAGTGCCGGCGACGATGGCGAGCAGGAGGCCGAGGAGGGCGCCGAGCACCGAAACCACGGCGGCGCCGATGGTGACGGTGCGGAAGGTGGCGAAGAGCCGCATGGCGGAAAGGGCCGGAAAAATCACGAAGGCCGAGATCAGCAGCGACCCCACGAGGTTCATGGAGAGCACGATGATGACGGCGATGACGAGGGCGATCAGCAGGTTGTAGAGGCGGGCGTTGGTGCCCACGGCCCGGGCGAAGTCCTCGTCGAAGGTGACGTAGAAGATTTTGTGATAAAACAGGATGAACACCAGCAACATCAGCAGCGACAGGACGGCGCAGAGCCAGACCTCTTCTTCCGTCAGCGTCAGGATGGAGGCGGAGCCGAACAGGGTGCCGCAGACGTCGGCGGAGATGTTGGCCGAGGGCGTGAACAGATGCAGCAGCAGGTAGCCGAAAGCCAGCGCCCCCACCGAGATCATGGCGATGGCGGCGTCCCCCTTGACGCGGGCGCTTTGCCCGCCCCGAAGCAGCCAGACGGCGCAGAGAATGGTGACGGGCAGGATGAAGGCGGTGCGGTTGGCGAAGCCGAGGACGCTGGCCGCCGCCATGGCGCCGAAGGCAACGTGGGCGAGGCCGTCGCCGATGAAGGAGAACCGCTTCAGCACCAGCGTCACGCCGAAGAGCGAGGAGCAGAGGGCGATCAGCAGGCCCACGATCAGCGCGTGGATGACGAAGGGGTATTGGAGATAGAGCAGGAGCTTCGAGAGCAGGGCGTCCATGTCAGCCCGCCTTTCCCGCCGGGGCGGCCAGCGCCGCCCGCCATGACCGGTACTCCGTCTGCGATCCGGAGAAGAGCCGCTTGCCGATGTGGAGGACGCGGTTGGCGAAGGGCAGGGCCTCGCTGACGTCGTGGGTGATCATCACGATGGTCATGCCGGACTGGTGCAGTTCCCGCAGGATGCGGTACATATCCGCCGTCACCAGCGGGTCGAGGCCGGCCACCGGCTCGTCGAGGAGCAGCAGCTTTCGCGCCGCGCCCAGGGCCCGGGCCAAAAGGACACGCTGCTGCTGGCCGCCGGACAAATCGCGGTAACAATGGCCGGCGAGGTCCTCGATACCGAGGCGGGCCATGTTTTCCCTGGCCTGCTCCTTCTCCGCCCGATTGTAGAACGGGCGCAGCCCCATGCGGCCCTGGAAACCCGACAGCACCACCTCCCGCACCGAAGCGGGGAAGTCCCGCTGTACCGGCGTCTGCTGCGAAAGGTAGCCGATTTCGCGAGGCGTCAGACCGTCGCCGAATTCCACGCGTCCGGCCAGCGGCTTCCGGAGACCCAGCAGCGTCTTCATCAGCGTCGTCTTGCCGGCGCCGTTCTCCCCGACGATGCAGAGATAGTCCCCGGCGTTCACGCTGAAATTGAGGCCGGAAAACACCGGATGGCCGGGATAGCCGGCGGCCAGGTCCCGGCAGAGGATTTGCGGCATGGCGTACTCCTTTTATCGCAGGGCTTCCTTGAGGACAGCCAGATTCTTTTCCATGACGGCAAGATACGAAGCCCCCCTGGCGACGTCCTGGGCCGTCGTCCCCTGCATGGAGTCGAGGGCCAGCACCTTCGCCGTCGTGCCGGGGGCGTTCCGGAGGATGGCCTGGGCGATGCGCTTGTCGCCGCCCTCGATGACGAGGACGGCGGGGAGCTTCAGCTCGCTGAGCTTGCCGGCGAGGAAGGCCACCGTCTGGAAGCTGGCCTCGGTCTCGGCGGAGCAGCCGGGGAAGGCGGCGTAATAAGTAAGGCCGTAGTCCTCCGTCAGATAGCGGAAGGGGAACCGGTCGCCAAAGAGCAGCGTCCGCCGCGGGGACTCCTGCACCGCCTTCTGATAGGCGCCGTCCAGGGCCGCCAGTTTCTCCTTGTAAGCGGCGGCGTTCTTCCGGTACGTCTCCGCCTGTTTGGCGTCGGCTTTCGCCAAAGCGTCGGCAATGGTGTCGGTGAGGACGGCGGCGTTCTTCAGCGACAGCCAGATATGCTCGTCATACTCCGGCGCGGCGTGGCGGTGGCCGGCCTCCTCGTGACGGGACGCTCCGGCGGCTTCGCGGTCATGCGCGTGTTCGCGGTCGTGGTCATGTTCGTGTTCGTGTCCATGCTCGTGTTCGTGGTCATGCGCATGCTCGTGCTCGTGTTTGTGGTCATGTTCGTGTTCATGCGCCTGGCCTTGCTCCGGCGGCACAGCCTTCTCGTGCTCGTGGTCCGGCGCCGGTTCCTTTTCATGGTCATGCGCCGGTTCGTGATCGTGGTGATGATGACCGGCCTCCATGCCCTCGACGTGCTCCTCGGCCCGGGCGCGAGTGCCCAGCGCCTCCATGAGGTTCACGACAACCATGTCCTTGTTCGTCGCTTCCTTCAGGGCATCCTTCACCCAGCCGTCGGACTCGCCGCCGACGTAAACGAAAACGTCGGCCGTCGAAACCTTCATCAAATCCTCGGCGCTGGGCTGGTAGCTGTGCATGTCAATGCCCCGGCCCAGGAGCAGCGTGAGCTCGACGCCCCCCGCGTCCCCCAGGACGGCCCGCGTCCAATCGTAGAGCGGGAAGATCGTCGTGACGACTTTCATCTTCTTCGCCGGGGCGCTGTCCGCCGCCGGCTTCGTTCCCCCGCAGCCCGCCAGGCACAAGAGCGCCGCCAGGGCGAGGAAAACCCAAACCTTTTTCATGGCCAACCTCCGAAATATAGAATCTTTCCCCGGCCGGAACCGGACGCTATTCGCCCTTCCCGCCGGCCGCCGCTTTCGCCCGGCACTCCGGGCAGGTGCCGTAGAGTACCGTCCGCCGCGGGTCGAGCTGGAAATCGTGCTCCCCCGAGAGATGGCGCTCCATGGCCTCGAACTCCGGGCACCGGATATGGAGCAGCCGCCCGCATTCCTGGCACTTGCAGTGAAGGGCCCGCCCGGCCTCCGGCTCGCCGGCGAAGGCGAAGCAGGCGGGGCTGTTCTCGTCGATGACGAATTTCTGCACCAGCCCCTCGCGCATCATCGCCTCCACCTGCCGGTAGGCGGTGGTGGTGCCGATGGGTTTCCCCAGCGACTGGCAGCGGGCGACGATGTCCGCCACCGTGAGGTGGCAGCCGGCGCTTCGCAGAACCTCCAGGATGATCTGGCGCTGTTTCGTCATGTATCTCACGCGGTCCATCTCCTTCGGCGTGCATCTCGGTCTGATTCCGGCAATTTGAAAACCGTTTCTGATTTTAGCAGAATCGGAAAATGGTGTCAATAGATTTGGGAACGATTTCCGGTTTTTCGCGCAGAACCATTTGACAGACGGCCCAATGTCTTTTATCATAAAGAGGTAAGTTTTTCCGCGGGAAAATCCAGACGCGCCGATTTCCCGGCGCGGAGTACGGGGAGCGATATGTCTTGAAGGTTTTGGTAACAGGCGGAGCCGGGTTCATCGGCTCCCATCTCATGGAGCGGCTGCTGGCCGCCGGCGACAACGCGGTGGCGCTGGACAACCTCGTCACCGGGCGGCGGGAGAACCTGCCGGCGGAGGCGGAGCTCATCGAGATGGACGTACTCGACGAGAAATTCGCCGGCGTCGTGGCCGCGGGGCGGTTCGACGCCATCGTACACCTGGCGGGGCAGACGATGGTCTCGTCCTCCATTGACGATCCGGCGCGGGACGCCGGGCAGAATATTCTGGGCACCATCCGCGTCCTCGAGGCGGCGCGCCACAGCAATACCGAGCGGGTGATTTTCGCCTCCACCGCCGCCAGCTACGGCAACGTACCCGAAGGCGATTTGCCCATCAAGGAGACGCGGCGGCGGGCCCCCATGTCCTTCTACGGGCTCAGCAAGGTTACGGCGGAGCAGTACCTCGACCTCTACCATCAGGTATTTGACCTCGACTCGATCACGCTGCGCTTCGCCAACGTCTATGGCGAGCGCCAGGGCGACGGCGGCGAGGGCGGCGTCATCAGCATCTTCGCCCGGGCCGTGGCGCGGGGCGAGGACATCACCATCTTCGGCGACGGCGAGCAGACGCGGGATTTCGTGTACGCCGGAGACATCGCCGAGGGCATCCGGGCCGCGCTGACCACGAAGGAGGTCAACGCCGCCTATAATCTCAGTACCCAGACCCAGACGAGCCTGCGAGAGCTGGTGAACATCCTGTCCAACATCGTGGGCCGGCGCGTCATCCCGAAGTACGGGCCGGAGCGTCCCGGCGACATCTACAAGTCCATGCTCTCCAACGGCCGGGCCCGCCGGGGCCTGGGCTGGAAGCCGGCGGTATCGCTGGAAGAAGGCCTGCGCCGCACTTACGAATACTTCCGGCAGACCGCGACTCTTTGACAGGCGCGGCGCTTTCCGCCAGGAAACGGCTTCCGGGCCGAAACACCAACAGCGTGAGGAAACCATCATGCGCTTACGACGGATAGCCGCTCCCTCGAAGGGGGCGGCTTCATGATCTATCTGCTGAAGTTTGGCGCCAGCTTCATCCTGCCGCCGGGCATCTTTTTCGTCCTCTTCACCCTGATCGCGGCCTGGGCCTGGCGGCGGGGAGAGCGACGCATCGCCGGCGCGATCCTGGCGGTGACCTTCGTTTTCTATCTGCTCTCCACCAGTATCGTCGGCGACGCCCTGCTGCGGGGGCTGGAATCGCAGTACACGCCGCCGGCCGAACCCGCGGGCGACGTCATCGTCGTCCTGGGCGGCGGGGCGACGAAGGACACGCCGGACGTGGACGGCACCGGCAGTCTCTGCGCCAGTCCGGCCAGCCGCCTTTTGACGGCAGCCCGGCTCTGGCGGCGGCTCCATATCCCGGTGCTGCTCTCCGGCGGCCAGGTCTATGAGGACAGCGGTCCCGAGGCCTGGATCGGCCGCCGGGTGCTCATGGGCCTCGGGGTGCCGGCGGAGGATATCCTGATGGAAACGGAGAGCCTAAACACCACCCAGAACGCCATCTACACCGCGACCATGCTCCGGGAAAACGGCTTCTCCCGCCCCATCCTCGTGACCTCGGCTTTCCACATGCCCCGATCCGTGCTTTGCTTCGCCAAACAGGGTTTCGAAGTCGTGCCCTATCCGGCGGATTTCCAGGCGAACCGCGTGGCCCGGGACTTCCACTACTCGCGATTGCGTCCCCAGTCAGACGCTCTCTCCGCCAGCGCCGTGGTCCTCCAGGAGCGCCTGCGGACGCTGGTGACCGTCCTGTTTGAATGATCTTCGTTTTTCCTGCTATCGAGGAGGCGTCTGCCATGAAAACTTTTGCCAGGCCGTCCGCCGGACGACGTTTCCGGCGGCTGGCCGTCCCGGTCTTCTTCGCGGCGCTCCTGGCCGTTCTTTTCCCGCTGGCCGTCGCCTGCGCCCAGACGGCGGAAACCGTCCGGGTCGGCTACTATGAGAACGAGGTTTTCCAGGAGGGCGCGAACCCCGGCGCGGTCAAGAGCGGCTATGCCTATGAGTATTACCGCAAGCTCTCCGAATACACCGGCTGGAAATATGAATACGTCTATGGCAGCTACAGCGATCTTTACGCGAAGCTGCTTTCGGGCGAGATTGATCTCCTGGCCGGCCTCGCCTGGAAAGAGGACCGCGCCGGGATCATCGGCTATCCCCAAGCCGCCATGGGGCACGAGGACTACAAGCTGCTCAAGCACGACGCGGACGGAGCCGCCACCGCCGACCCCGCCACGCTCTCCGGGCGGACCATCGGCGTCCTCGACAGCGCCATAACCGACGTCCTGCGCCGCTACCTCGGCGAGCATCAGTCAACGGCCGTGATACGGACCTTCCCCGACTATGAATCGCTTTTTTCCTCCTTCGACGCGCGGGACATCGACATCCTGGCGGCGGAAGGCGACGGCGCCTATGGGCGCAGCCACGCCGAAGTACTCGGCACCTTCGGCACGTCCGACTATTACCTGTGCGTGAACGTCCGCCGCCCGGACCTCCTTGCCGCCCTCAACACTGCCCAAATGCAGCTGGCGACGGAAGAGCCGAACTATCTCAACTCCCTGCGCACGAAATATTATCCGTCCAGCATCTACGCCCGCGCCTTCTCCGCCGCCGAGAAAGAGTGGCTGGCCGCGCACGACACCTTACGCGTCGGCTATCTGGAACATTACCTCCCTTACAGCGACACGGACGAGGCGGGCCGGCCGACAGGCATCGTGCAGGACATCTTCCCGACGATCTGCCAGCGCCTTGACATCCACGACCTGACGATCACCTACACCGGCTACAGGAACTATGACGCGATGATTGCCGATATAGGCGCCGGCCAAATCGACGTGGCCTTTCCCATCGGCGGCGGCCTCTTCTATTCCGAGGAAAGCAACCTCTATCAGTCCACGCCGGTCACCACCTCGTCCCCCGAGCTCGTCTACAAGGGCGCCTACACCGAGGAAACCGCGAAACGCTTCGCGGTGAACGAAAGCAACCGCATGCAGTATTTCTACGTCCGCACGAATTTCCCGGAAGCGGAAATCAAGCTCTGTCCCTCCATCGACGCCTGCCTGGAAGCCGTGCTTACCGGCGAAGCGGGCTGCACCACCCTCAACGGCCTGCGGGCCAACGATATCATAAAAAACAGCCGCTATAAAGACCTTTCCCTCCGGCGGCTCCCCAAAAGCGATGACCGCTCCTTCGGCGTGGAAATCGGCAACGAAGGCCTGCTGAAGTTCCTGAACCGGGGCATCAACGTGCTCGGCAGCGACTATGCGCAAAACCAGGCATATCGCTACACCAGCGGCCTCTATTCTCACAGCCTCGCCGATCTATTGCGGGAGCACATGGCCTTCTTCGGAACGATTGCCTTAACAGTCGCCGCGCTGATCATTTTTTTCCTCGTCCGTGACCGGCGGCGCACCAAAAAGGAAGTCCGCGAGAAAGAAGCCGCCCGGCTGGAGCTCGAGGCGAAAAACCGGGAACTGGCGGAAAGCCAGGTCGCCCTCTCGGATGCTTTGGCGGCAGCGGAGCACGCCAACCGCGCCAAGACCATCTTCCTCAACAATATGTCCCATGACATCCGCACCCCTATGAACGCCATCATCGGCTTTACCGCGCTGGCGGCGACGCATATCGAAAACCGGGAGCGGGTACAGGACTACCTGACGAAAATCTCCGTTTCCAGCCAGCACCTGCTTTCCCTGATCAACGACGTGCTGGATATGAGCCGCATCGAAAGCGGGAAAATGACGATCGAAGAAGCGGAACTCCATCTGCCGGACCTGATCCACGACCTCAAAAGCATCCTCCAGTCCAACGTCGCGGCGAAGCAACTCGATTTCTTCATCGACGCCCAGGACATCACCAGCGAAGACATTGTTACCGACAAGCTCCGGCTCAACCAGGTGCTGCTGAACCTCCTGTCCAACGCCATCAAGTTCACGCCCAGCGGCGGCACCGTCAGCTTCCGCGTCATCGAGAAGCCGCACCCGGCCGCGGGTTTCACGACGCTGGAGTTCCGGGTCAAGGATAACGGCATCGGCATGAGTCCCGAGTTCCAGAAAACCATCTTCGAAGCCTTCACCCGGGAACGGAACACCACCGTGAGCGGCATCCAGGGTACCGGCCTCGGCATGGCCATCACGAAGAATATCGTGGACATGCTGGGCGGCGAAATCGTCGTAAACAGCGAGGAAGGAAAGGGCAGCGAATTCATCGTCACCCTCCCCTGCAAGACCGGCCAGCCGACGAAAGTGGAGGAGCTGCCGGAGCTGAAGGGCCTGCGGGCGCTGGTGGCGGACGACGACACGAATACCTGCCTCTCCGTCTGCGCCATGCTCCGAAGCATCGGGATGCGCCCCGATTGGACGAACTACGGGAAAGAAGCGGTCATCCGGGCGACCGATGCCCGGGACCAGGCCGACGAATTCCGCGTCTATATCATCGACTGGCTGATGCCCGACCTGAACGGCATCGAGACGGTGCGCCGCATCCGTAAAGTCGTCGGCGCCAGCGCCCCCATCATCATCCTCACCGCCTATGACTGGAGCGACATCGAGGACGAGGCGCGGAGCGCCGGCGTCACCGCCTTCTGCTCCAAGCCCTTGTTCCTCTCCGACCTGCGGAACATCCTGGCAGAGCCCTTCCGCCTTCCCGCCGGCGCCCCGCCTGCTCCGGAGCAGGCGCCGTCCCCCGGCTTCGAAGGCAAGCGGGTACTGCTCGCCGAGGATTTCGACGTGAACCAGATGATTGCCACCGAAATCCTGGAAGGCGCCGGCTTCGCGGTCGAAATCGCCAACGACGGCACGGAAGCGGTGGAAAAAATGACAGCCGCCCCGCCGGGCTACTATGACATCATCCTCATGGACATCCAGATGCCGCAGATGAACGGCTACGAAGCCGCCCGGCGCATCCGCGCCCTGGACGACCCGGAAAAAGCCAGCATCCCCATCGTTGCCGTCACGGCAAACGCCTTCGAGGAAGATCGTAAGCAGGCCCTGGAAGCCGGCATGAACACCCACCTGGCCAAGCCCTACGACATCCCGAAAATGATGGAAACGCTGGCAGCGATCCTGAAATAGCGGCAGGCGTCGGGCCGGCCGGCCAGTCACCGGACCGGCAAATCCCGCGCGAACCGCCCCGCGGCCAATCCCGGTTCAAAACCCATACACCCCGGAACCCCGGCGCGCTCCGCAGAGAGCCGCCGGGGTTCCTTTTCTTCCCGCCGGAAGACTTCCCCTGCCGGTCCCCGATTTTCATTCTTCTGAGAATTTATTCTCCGCGAAACATTTTCATTCTTTTCTTTCTATGCTATAATCCTATCTAGAATCTTATACTATGCGGAGCTTCGCTTTCGCGGGTGACGGGGCGCGTTCACCGGCCCCGGCTCGGCGCGGGCAGCTCCCGGACGAACGAAGGAGGAACAACATGGGACTCATCAAAGCGGGCATGGGCGCCGTGGGCGGCGTACTGGGCGATCAGTGGAAGGAATTCTTCTATTGCGACGCGCTGGACGCGGATACGCTGGTGGCGAAAGGACAGAAGCGCCTGAGCTCCCAGGGGCGTAGTTCCAACACCTCAGCCGAAGACAACATCATCAGCAACGGCTCGGCCATCGCGGTGGCCAACGGCCAGTGCATGATCATCGTCGAACAGGGCAAGGTGGTAGAGATTTGCGCCGAGCCGGGCGAGTACCGCTACGATACTTCCAGCGAGCCGACGGTCTTCGAGGGCGATCTCGGCTCGAATATCAAGGCGGTGTTCCAGCAGATCGGCAAGCGCTTCGCCTTCGGCGGCGACCCGGGCAAGGACCAGCGGGTCTATTACTTCAACACCAAGGAAATCATCGGCAACAAGTACGGCACGCCGCAGCCGATTCCCTTCCGCATCATCGACCAGACCATCGGGCTCAACGCCACCGTGTCGATCCGCTGCTTCGGCGAGTACAGCTACCGGCTGGTGAACCCGATCCTCTTCTATACGAACGTCTGCGGCAACGTGGAAGGCCTTTACGACCGCAGCGAGATTGACAGCCAGCTCAAGACGGAGCTGCTGACGGCGCTGCAGCCGGCCTTCGCCAAGATCGGCGCCCAGGGCGTGCGCTACGACGAGCTGCCGGCCCATACGATGGAGCTGGCCGACGCGCTGAATGAAGTGCTGGACAAGAAGTGGGGCGAGCTCCGGGGCATCGAGGTCGTGGCCTTCGGTGTCTCCAGCGTAACGGCGAACCCGGAGGACGAGAAACGTCTGAAGGATCTGCAGTTCTCGACGCCGCTGACGAATCCGGCGATGGCGGCGGCGCGTATCGCGGGTGCCCAGGCGCAGGCGATGCAGGACGCGGCCAACAACGAGGGCGGTATGGGCGCCATGGGCGCTTTCATGGGCATGGGCATGGCCCAGAACGCCGGCGGCATGAACGCCGGGCAGCTCTTCGGCATAGCCCAGCAGCAGCAACAGCAGCAGCAGCAGGCGCCGCAGCCCGCGGCGGC